>DVGG01000016.1 GCA_018712825.1 Candidatus Faecousia excrementipullorum
AAAAGCTGGCTGCCGCGGAGCGGGATGGCTGTGTTCCCACGGAATTGATGCCCCGCTGTCCAATACTGATCGTCGACTTGGTAGGCCGTTACCCCACCAACTATCTAATCAGACGCGAGGCCATCTTTCAGCACATAAAGCTTTGGTTTCCAGTCCATGCAGACCGGAAACATTATGCGGTATTAGCAGTCGTTTCCAACTGTTGTCCCCCACTGAAAGGCAGGTTCCTCACGCGTTACTCACCCGTTCGCCACTAAAGTAAAAACCGAAGCTCTTACTTCCGTTCGACTTGCATGTGTTAGGCACGCCGCCAGCGTTCGTCCTGAGCCAGGATCAAACTCTCAAAAAATTGTATCTTAAAGCCTTGCGGCCTTAAAATCAATGTTTTGAATAATCTGCTCTTAGCATTTATTACTCAAGAATTTTCGTTGGCTGTTTTTTCGCTTACGCTTAAACAATCCATTAATTGTCCAAGGTGTTTTGTTCGTCTTTGCGTTATTCAATTTACAAGGTACAACTTATCGCTCCCTTGCGGGTTAGCTTGCTTATTCTATCACAGAAGCTTTCCTTTGTCAAGAACTTTTTTCATCTTTTTTCAAGATTTTTTTCGTTCTTTTCATCCGCAGGTTAACTTTCTGATCTCTTTCGCTCACTCCCTTGCGGAAGCAGCTTGCATATAATACCACCCCGGTTTCCATTTGTCAAGGATTATTTTTGCTTTTTTTCAAAAATTTTTGCAGGCCTTGAAAAAGCTGGAAATCCCTCCGGTTTTCCAGCTTTTCCCGAACTTTTACTCTCCCTGGGTGATGCCGCTGGTGATGTCTGCCAGGGCATCCGCCGCATCCATGACGCTCTCATCCCGGGCTGCCAGATCCCCCAGGCTTACCATGCCACGGAGCTTTCCGGCCTCCACCACCGGCAGCCGCCGCACCTGCTTCCGACCCATATAATGGGCCGCCACCCCCGCCTCCATATCCGGGGCTACCGTCAGCACCCGGCCGGTCATCACCTCTTCCACCCGGGTATTGCCGGGGGTCTTGCCGGTGGCCAGGCACCGGGTCACCAGGTCCCGGTCCGTCACCAGGCCGCAAAGGGTGCCGTCAGCCTTACACACCGGCAAAATTCCGATATTGTACCGGGCCAGCACCCGGGCCGCCACCTCCACCGACTCTCCCTTCCGGACGGAAATGGCAGGTGTTGACATAATCTGTTCCACTTTCATGGAAATCCCTCCTTTGGAGGGGAGTATGCCCGGATTTTTCCAAAAGTATACCCCCTTCCCAAACAGGAAGGGGGTAATCTTTAGAAGCGGCACTTCTCCGCAATATAGGCTTTCAGCTCGCTGATGGGGATGCGCACCTGCTCCATGGTGTCCCGATCCCGGACGGTGACGCAGTTGTCGGCGGGGCTGTTCTCATCGCCCACGGTCTGGAAGTCCACGGTGATGCACAGGGGGGTGCCGATTTCGTCCTCCCGGCGGTAACGCTTGCCGATGGAGCCGGCATCGTCGAAGTCCACCATAAAGTCCTTCCGCAGCTCCCGGTAGATCTCCTCTGCCTTGGGAGAGAGCTTTTTGCTCAGGGGCAGCACAGCGGCCTTGAAGGGTGCCAGAGCCGGATGGAGCCGCAGCACGGTGCGGATGTCCGGGTTGCCCTTCTTGTCCTGGCCCACCACTTCCTCATCGTAGGCCTCGCACAGGAAGGCCAGAGCCACCCGGTCGCAGCCCAGGGAGGGCTCAATGACATAGGGGATATAGTGCTCCCCCTTCTCCTGGTCGAAGTACTCCAGGCTCTTGCCGCTGGCCTCCTGATGGCGGCCCAGGTCGTAGTTGGTACGGTCGGCAATGCCCCACAGCTCGCCCCAGCCGCCGCCGAAGGGGAACTGGTACTCGATGTCCGTGGTAGCCCGGGAGTAGAAGGCCAGCTCTGCCGGCTCATGGTCCCGCAGCCGCAGGCTCTCTTCCTTGATGCCCAGGCTCAGGAGCCAATTCTTGCAGAAGTCCTTCCAGTAGGCGAACCATTCCAGGTCGGTGCCGGGCTGGCAGAAGAATTCGCACTCCATCTGCTCAAACTCCCGGGTACGGAAGGTGAAGTTGCCGGGGGTAATCTCGTTCCGGAAGGCCTTGCCCACCTGGCACACGCCGAAGGGAAGCTTCTTCCGGGTGGTACGCTGAATGTTGGCGAAGTTCACGAAAATGCCCTGGGCAGTCTCCGGCCGCAGGTAGCAGGTGGAGGCGCTGTCCTCGGTGACGCCGATTTTGGTCTGGAACATGAGGTTGAACTTCCGGATGGAGGTGAAATGGTGCTTGCCGCAGTTGGGGCAGACCACGTCCTCGTGCTCTGCGATGAAGGCGTCCATCTCCTCAAAGCTCATGGCGTCCACATTCACGCCCTGTCCGGAGGGAGCGGCCTCGATGAGCTTGTCCGCCCGCTGCCGGGCGCCGCAGCCCTTGCAGTCCACCAGGGGGTCAGAGAAGCTGCCCACGTGGCCGGTGGTAATCCAGGTCTGGGGATTCATAAGGATTGCCGCATCCAGTCCCACATTATAGTCAGACTCCTGCACAAACTTCTTCAGCCATGCCTTTTTCACGTTGTTCTTGAACTCCACACCCAGAGGGCCGTAGTCCCAGGCGTTGGCCAGGCCGCCGTAAATCTCGGAGCCGGCGTAGACGAAGCCGCGGTTTTTGCACAGGTTTACAATCATATCCAGGGTCTTTTCGCTGTTTTTCATAGTTCATCCTCCACTTTGGGATAATTTGTTCTTATTATATCGGGGTATAAGCCCAAAATCAAGATTCTTCTCCGGACTGGAGCACATTTTCCGGCCCCAGATCCTGGGCCATCATGTGGTGCACCAGGTTGCCGATGTCCACCGTCGTCAGGCCCTTCTGGGCCTCGGGGTAGAGGATTCCCACCAGGTGGAGGTGGACATGGGTTTTCTTCAGCCGGGCTGCGTTGCGGAACACCTGCTGGGTGTTTTGCAGGGTGCAGACCACAATGGGCACCTGGGCCTTCTGGGCAATCTTGAACACCCCGTTGCGGAAGGGATGGAGCTTGCCGTCCAGGCTGGTGTAGCCCTCCGGGAACACGGCGATGGAGGCCTTATCCTCCTTGATGATGTTGATGCAGTTGATGATGGTTTTCAGGGCCTCCCGGTCGTTTTCCCGGTTGATGGACTGGCACAGAATCTTGTGCATCAGCTTGCCCACCAGGAACAGCCGTTCATTTTCCCGCTTGGTGATAAAGGCCAGCTGGCTGTTGGCAAAGCTGCCAATGAGAATCACCGGGTCCATCACGCTCAGATGGTTGCACACCAGCAGGAATCTGCCCTTTTTCAGCATGGTTTCCAGGCCGTCGGTGTGCAGCTCCACCCGCAGCACCGGCTTGGCAGCAATGGCCACGGCGGTAATCAGGCGGCGGTAGAAGGTACTGTCCTCCTGCTGGGGCTTTTTGGGGTCCACGCACCAGGCCAGCACCACCAGCAGCAAAAAGAGCCCCAGCCACAGTCCCAGGGCAACGCCAACGAAGCTCACCGGCAGCACCCAGAGCCATTGCAGCGACAAAAAGCTTCCGGTTGCGGCGGTCACAATCAGCCCCGCCACCAGAGCCAGGGCAAAAATACCAGAAAATAGCATTGTCTTTCCTCCAAAATCAGGAATGGGTGTATTCTTTCCCCAGCATTGCCAGGAAGGTCATGCCCATAATTTTGATGTCCTTAAAAAAGCCGAAGCTGCGGATGCCCTCTAAGTTATAGCGCATCTTTCCCGGAAGAATCTTCTCCACATAGACCCGGTCTGAATCCTCCGCGCCATTCAGCAGCCGCTCCTCATCCTTATAATAAATACTGGTGAGGCTGGTAACCCCCGCCGGCAGCAGGAAGGTGGCCAGCATCTCCGGGGTGTAGCTGGCGGCATACTTGGGAACCTCCGGCCGGGTGCCCACGAAGGTCATGGTGCCCCGGAACACATCCAGAAGCTGCCCGATTTCATCCAGCCGGCACTTGCGGATGACCCTTCCCACCCGGGTAATCCGGCTGTCGCCCCCCACCGTCACCTGGGAGCCTTTGTCCGCCCCCTGAACCATGGTGCGGAACTTGAAAATCCGAAAGGGCTTGCCGTACTGGGTCAGCCGCACCTGGCGGTAGAACACCGGCCCGGGGGAGTCCAGCTTGATGACAACCGCCAGCACCAGAAACACCGGGGACAGAAGCACCAGCATCACCGCCGACACTCCAATGTCAAACAGCCGCTTGCACAGAAGGCTTCCTCGCTTCTTGGAAAGAATGTCATAGTATTCCCGCACCTGAGGGGTCTGCATGGCTGCCGGCAAGGCCTCCCATTTTACAAGCCGCATGGCAGATACTCCTTTACAATCCGGCAGAAATGCTCCACCAGGTACTGAGCCTGAACATCTGTCAGGCAGGTGTGCAGGGGCAGGGTAATCTCCCGGGCAAAGTGGCTGTAGGCGTTGGGGAAATCCTGAATGTCAAAGCCCAGATTCTTGTAAGCCGTGAGCAGGGGCAAGGGCTTGTAGTGGACGTTGGCGGCAATCCCCGCCTCTGCCAGCTTCACAATGATCTCCTGCCGCTGCTGGGGGGTAATGCCGGGAATCCGGGTAATATACAGGTGGCCGGAGCTTTCATAGCTTTCCGTATAGTGGGGCAGCACCTCCACCCCCAGGGGCCGGAAGGCGGCATCGTACCGGGCAATCAAATCTTTTCTTCTTGCCAGCAGGGCGTCATACCGCTCCAGCTGGGCAAGACCGATGGCAGCCATGATGTCCGTCATGTTGCACTTGTACCAGGGGCCCAGCACATCGTACTCCCAGGCCCCCAGTTGGGTCTTGGCCAGGGCATCCTTGGACTGACCGTGCAGGCTCAGAAGCTGCAATTTGTGGTAAATCTCCTCATCGGACACACCGGGGAAGGTTCTCCAGGTGAGGGCGCCCCCTTCTGCGGTGGTGAGATTCTTCACCGCATGGAAGCTGAAGCTGGTAAAGTCCCCGATACTTCCCACCGGGCGGCCTTCCCACACTGCGCCAAAAGCGTGGGCCGCATCCACGTTCACGCTGATGCGCCCCAGAGCCTCCTGCAAAGGGCTGTTGGGACGGAACAGGCTGCGCTTTCTTTCCACAATCTCAAAAATCCGCCGGTAGTCACAGGGGACGCCTGCCAAATCCACCGGGATAATGACCTTGGTCTTTTCCGTGATGGCCTTTTCCAGGGCATCATAGTCCATCTGGAGGCTGTCCTTCCGGCAGTCCACCATCACCAGCTTCGCCCCCACATGGCACACCACCGATGCGGTGGCGGTATAGGTATAGGCCGGTACAATTACCTCATCCCCCGGGCCCACTTCCAGCAGCCGCAGGGCCATCTCGCCGCAGGCGGTCTGGGAATTGAGGCACACCGCCATAGGGGTGCCGCACCGGGCGGCAATTCTCCGTTCAAATTCCTTGGTTTTGGGGCCGGTGGTAATCCAGCCGGAGAGGATGGCCTCCGCCGCCGCCTGGGCCTCCGCCTGGGTCATATCCGGGGGAGAAAAAGAAATTTTCATATTCACTATCTCCATTTCCTGTCCTTCCGGTCATCCCAACGCCGGAAGGCAGACATATGTCAGAATATTATATCGCAGCATGGGAAAAAATGCAAGCAGACAGGCACAAACCGCCACAATTTTGCAGCAAAACCCCGCAGCAAACTTGCTGCGGGGCTTTCCTCAGACAGATTCCTTCTCAAACCGCTCCATAGCGGAGAGGATGACGGCATCCATGTCGTAGTACTTGTACTCGCCCAGGCGGCCGCCGAAGATGATGTTGGGCTCCCGGTCTGCAAGAGCCTTGTACTTTCCGTACAGCTCCCCGTTTACCTGGTCGTTTACCGGGTAGTAGGGCTCGTCACCGGGCTTCCACTCGGAGCTGTATTCCCGGCTGATGATGGTCTTGGGCACATCGTTGCCATTGTCGTCCTTGCCGAACTGGAACCACTTGTGCTCAATGATTCGGGTGAAGGGGGTCTCCCGGTCGGTGTAATTCACCGCAGCATTGCCCTGGAAGTTGGGGCTGTCCAGAGTCTCCGTCTCAAACCGGACGGAGCGGTACTGGAGGTAACCCAGCTGATAGCCAAAGTAGGCGTCGATGGGACCGGTGTAGACCACCTTCTCCGCCAGGGCGTCCAGCTCCTCCTTGTGCTCCAGATAGTCAGTGTTCAGGCGCACCTCGATGCCCTCCAGCATGTTGGCAACCATCTTGGTATAGCCGCCCATGGGGATGCCCTGATAGAGGGCATTGAAGTAGTTGTTGTCAAAGGTCAGACGCACCGGCAGCCGCTTGATGATGAAAGCGGGCAAGTCCTTGCAGTCCCGGCCCCACTGCTTCTCCGTGTAGCCCTTGATGAGCTTCTCGTAAATGTCCCGGCCCACCAGAGAGATGGCCTGCTCCTCCAGGTTCCGGGGCTCGCCGGTAATCTCCCGGCGCTGCTGGGCAATCTTGGCCTCCGCCTCCTGGGGGGTGACCACACCCCACATCTTGTTGAAGGTATACATATTGAAGGGCATGGAGTACAGCTCACCCTTGTAATTGGCTACCGGGGAGTTGGTGAAGCGGTTAAACTCCGCAAAGTCCTGCAAAAAGTCCCAGACCTTCTTGCTGTTGGTGTGGAAGATATGGGCACCGTACTGGTGGACATGGATGCCCTCCTCCAGATAGGTGTAGACATTGCCTGCAATGTGGTTCTTCTTTTCCACCACCAGGCACTTCTTCCCGGCCTTCTTGGCCAGGTTGGCAAACACCGCGCTGTAAAGACCGGCGCCTACAAAAAGATAATCGTATTGCTTAGACAAATCAGCGTACCTCCATTCTGCTGTCATAGCACGGGAATGCGCAATGAGAATCCACCTTTTTCGGGGAGAAAAGCACATCGTGTAGCCATGTTTTGGATCTCACTCTTTCCTTTTCCAGAATCTCATACACAGGCTCATAATCAACCGGCTCCAAAAACGCAGGATTTCCTACAATCTCACTGGCATCCGTAACAAATCGATGATTCAAATGGAACAGATTTACCAAAGACTCAAACCGGGATAACCCCCGCCCCTTGTTGCCGATGCCCACAAACGGACGCCCGAAAACAATGGCGAAACTCATACCATGGCAGGAATCGGTAATCAGATATTCGCAGTTTTTGATATAATACAACCAGTCCTCCACCTGAACATTCTCGGGAATTTCTCCCATGCCCATGGCAGCCTGCTTATTCTTGGCAAAATCCCAGGGAGTACCATCCAGCAGATTGATTACCTTTATCCCCATCTGCTGAGAAATCCACTTGACCGCTTCTTTCTTCTCATTAGAATAGTCCAGGATATATGTGCAAATATACTTTTCATCCTTATCCGGGCGGTTATTGGCAGCAGCCTTTTCCGTCAACTCATCAAAAATCTCACGGTCGGCAGCAAAAACAGGGTCCAGAACCTGGACAGCGTCCACCCCATAAACGTCCTTGCAGATTTTTACACCGTCCGCCTCACGCACACCAATGCCATCAAACCGGGACATATACTCAGAAATCGTTGCACGCTCTGTAATTCCGCTAAAGTCTGCGGCATGTCCGAAAGAGGCTGCATAGGTTATTTTTTTCTTGTTGGCATCTGCGAAATCAAAATAGTAAGCCATACCGAAAGATTTGTTGATTCCACGGTTCAAGACCTGATCGCTGCCCAAGACAAAAGCATCCACATGTGCGTTTAGCTGGTGATGATCTCTGAGATTTCTTCTTCTGCTGATTTCATAATGCTCCTCAGCAAACCGTCGGGAATGGGTATACCCCAATTCCGGGTCATTGGGATATACCAATGGTTTATCAATCATCAGGACAGACAAGCCAAAGCTGCGGATAATCTCGTGAAGCGCATAATAGGTGGCAATACTGCCGTAGTTACAGCCAAACCACACACCCATAATACCCACATCGAACTTAGCCTTCGTTGCATATTCAAAAGCCTTGTCCAAGCTGGCTCCCATGTTAATCATGTCAAAATAGCGTCTATGAGCAGGATTGGTTTTGAAAGAGTGATTATACGGCTGACCATGGGTCAGAATATACTCAGTGTCCACTCTTTCCAAAAGCTTAAGATCTTTTCTGATTATTTCCAGCAGCTTTTTCCCTTTTTCGCTGTTTACAGAAACAATGGAAGTACCCTTTTGGTCATCAAAATTACGCTTTAATGCACCCGCTCCCCAGAAATCCGCCAGAGTCAAATCTCCCTGACGGGGGATTTTAGCAAAAAGGCAATGTCCGCAGGATTTTCTCAGCGATACAAAAGGTTGAAATGCTTTGTAGTAGGGGTCTGTTACCTTGGATTTTCTATACACCCCGCCGTCTTTGTACTGAACAGTCATGCCGGCAGTCCAACCAAAATGCGCTTTCTCCCGGAAGCTGATATGGGCAATCTCATGTCCGGCGTGTTCCTCTTTCAAATACTTTTCAAAAAGCTTCGGGGATGGGCTTCCATGGCACATTAAATCCAACGTATAAAGATTGTCGGTGTCAATTTTCTTGCCATTCAAATATGCATACAATCCGGCAACCTGACAGCCGCAGCCGCAGAACAAGACCAACTTCTGCTGCTTTAGCAATTCGCCTATCTGGGTGTATGCCGTATTCGTATCACTTTGCACATACTTGGACTCACGCAGCTTCGGCATATCTTCTTCCGACGAGACGATCGTGTGCTTTAGCACAAAATTCTCATCAAAAGCCGCACCGCACACATAACCACCATTTGCCAAAACATAGGAGGAAACCAGAGAGAAAATACCGCCGGAGGAACTTTTCGCTCTTACCTCATCAGAACCCATTGCTGCATAGCACACAGGCTTATCCCAATTGGGATATTGGGGATTCATCACCGGGCATTGCCGGGCACACAGCCCGCAATTTACACACTTATCCTCATGGACAACCGGAGCCAGAAAGCCCTCCCGGTCAAATTCCATGGTAATGGCCTGTGTGGGACAGACATTGCTGCAAGCGCCGCAGCCGGTGCAGTATTCCGGCTTCAGGTCCGCTACGGTTTTAGGGGGGGTAATCCGGGTAATACATACCGGCTCCTCTTCCTGCTTTTGTGCAGCAGCTTGGGGGGCGGCAGGTTTCCCCGGAAACAGGACCCGCTTTGCTTCCGCCAGGCGGCGGACATACTTGTTCTGTCTCAGATTCATAGATGCAAATACTCCTCCCAGAATTCATTGGAAACCATGGTAGAAAATGCTTCCCGATATGCCTGTTCCACGGCAGCATGATTCTTCTTGTAATTTCTCATTACGCCTACATACCGCTTTATCAGCGCAAAGCACCGCTTTCTGTTAATGGTACGCTCACAGGCAGACCGTTCAAAGGGATTCACCGCAATCAGCTTTTTACGCCAGAAGTTCTTTCCGGGGACAAAGAACCAGTCAAAAGCAATTACCTCCGGCCATCCTCTGAGCATAAAATTGGGCACCAGATGACCGTTGATGGTGGCAATATAAATGAGCTTTTGCAGCTTGTTCATTCGCTTGTAGGAATAGGGGTCGGCATTGTTCAGGTCATATGCTGCCGGCATATTCTGGAAGGGAATCAGCTTGTCATTCATCGCACCGTGGGCTTTGATGGATGCCTCGCCGTTGAGGGTTTCCAGGAACTGAGGGCCCTTCAGATAATCCTCAATGGAATCCAGAATCTGGGAGGCATTGTTGTAGGAGAAGCGGGTGATCTCCTTCCAGAACATAGGCTTCAGCCGGGCAAGGAAATCCACATCCTGGCAGATTCCGCTGGCGGCCTGGATAATCAGGCTGTTTCTATGCACCTGATACAGTTCCATAGCTGCATTAAACTTTCCGGCAAAGCCCACGTGCCAGACACTGATTCCGTTCATGGTCAGGAACTGGGCATGATTACGCAGGCTGAACTCCACATCATCTCCCCGGACGAACAGCGGCAGGGGCAGACCATTCTTCTCAATGGCGGTGGTGGGGATACAGCAGAACCACCAGCCGGCGTAACAGTGCTCCTGCTGCCGCTTTGCCATCTCCTCATTACGGAGCAGGTTGTCCAGCCACCGCATATCCATTCTGTCCTTCAGCGGGCCGTAGGAACCCTCCTCAATGTGGACATATCCCACATCCTCATACTGGGTTTCTCGGTTGTCATAATCAAACATGGCGCCGCTGACAAAGTGGTTTTCAAATTCCGGCCGAAGAATCCGCAGCAGGAAATAGGTGCGGAACAGGCTTTCGCTCATCAGCAGAATGTCGTCGTCCATCAGCAGCACATGGGTAGGCCGCTTGGGCATTTTGAGAGATTCCATCATGCCTCTGGCATAGCCGCCGGAACCGCCTACATTGGCATTGGGATGAATCTTGATGCCCGGACACTCCAATTCCGCCGGATTCAGGGTACGGCCATTGTCCACAATGTTTACGAAGATATGATCTTTCAGTTCACTGCCCTCGCAAAGCACATCCCGTTTCAGATTCGCTATATTTTTCTTGATATAGGATTCCTTCTTGAATGTGGTAGAAGCAATGGAAATATAGATGTCCCGAACATGGGCAGCCTCCACCTCGGTGCTATAGCTGCCGCCATACAAGGAAAAGTCCTCCAGTGCAGTGATTTCAAAGCCCAGAAGGATGCTGTCTGTCTCCGGCAGGGCGATAGTAGCCTGGGTGCGCTCTTTGGACACCAGGCTCTGCCGCAGCAGCAGCTCCCGGTTGACATTCTTGGAATTTTTATAAAAACCAAAAATCTCCACCGTTGCCTTGCCGCTAAAATCCAGATTCAAAAAGAATTTCTCACCGTAAGTCTTTGTCTTCCAGCTCTCCAGCTGCAAGCAGTTGAAATAGGTGGCAAAATCTACCATGCAGTATTTCTTGATGATATGGCAGTTCTTTCCTGCATCCACAATCATTCTCTGATTTTTGTGCATTAAGTCTCCATAGCCTCTGAAATTCGCATCGGCGTTTCCGACCAAAATGAGATTTTGAATTTTAACCTGTATTTTCTCCATAAGAATTTTTAGTCTCCTTTGTTGGCAGGAATATAATATTCCGTCTGTTCTTTCAAAAAGCTCACTGAAAATCGTGATTTCCTCTGAGTTTATTGTAGAGCCTGCTGTCAAGCACGGCTTCAAACTGCCGCCGGGTAATGTGCAGGCGGCTCATGACCTGAAAGATTTTGTATTTTCCCTGAATCTGCCGGTAGTTTTCCGGGAAGGGGGTGCGAAGGGCCTCCACCGCTTTTTCTGCCAGGGCTCTTCCCTGGGCCTTGTCCGGGCAGACCAGTAAGGCCGTAGTCAGGTAGCTCATTAAAAGCCCCTGGGCTTTGGCGGCGGCGTAGTCCCGGCCTGCTCCCGGGGGGAGCTTCTCCCCTTCTGTCAGAAGGCGATTGAGCACCGCCTCCACGTGGGAGATGCGCTTCAGCTGGTTGGCATCGGACACGCTCTGGTTCCCATCCCCGATCCGGTACACATACAGGAAAATATCCAGAGGGGTCACCGTTTCTGCGTGGCAGCAGGGGAAGGTGGCAAACTCGTGGTCCTCGTAGAAAATATGCTCCGAGAGCTTGAGCCCCATCCGGTGGTAAAAGTCCGTCCGGTAGGCAATGCCGTGGAAGGTCAGGGCCCGGTCAAAGTCCCCCCAGCGGCCCATCACATCCTCCAGAGTCATAGCCTTTCCGAAGGTCTCCGGGTAGCACCGCCAGGCTTTTTCCTCCCCGGTGGTGATGTTCACCGTCCGGTAGTGGGTCAGCACCACGTCGCTTTCACACTTTTCCAACGCCTTTACAAAGGCCGGAAGGCTCCGGCTTTCTACCCAGTCGTCGGCGTCAATCACCTTCAGGTACTTGCCCTGGGCGGCGGCGCAGCCGGTATTGAGGGCGCCTCCGTGGCCCAGATTCTTCTGGGTGATGAGGCGAACCGTGCCGGGATACTGCCCGCAAAAGCGGAGGGCAATCTTCTCCGTGGCATCAGTAGAGCCGTCGTTTACCACAATGATTTCCAGGGCGGGAAGAACAGAAGGCTCCAACATACTGGAAATGCATTTTTCCAGGTAGGCTTCGCTGTTATAGGCGGGGATGACAAAGGATAACAGTTTCAATTCTCTCAGACCTCCAAAGGCAATCCCTCAGACCCCCGCACCGCCATCTTCCCGGCGGCGGAGGCAATGATTTCATAAACAAAGGGTCAAATTCTCAGACCCCAAAGTAGTATACCACAAAATACCCCCAAAAAGCAACCGTATTTCCGAATAACCGGGAAATTGAAAAATTTTTGGCAATTATTTCCCGGAGGCTTCTCTTTCCTCCCCCCTTTTTCCGGGGATTACACAAAAACTTTACTTACATTTCACCCATTATGACTGTTTCCCCGGGGGAAATTGTGCTATACTAAAGTGTAAAACATATAAAAACAGGAGGCTACCATGACACACGCGATCATTGACATTGGCTCCAACTCCATGCGGCTTACGGTCTATCAGGTGGAGAATCACACCTTCAAAATTTTATTCAAGGAAAAAATTATGGCAGGCCTGGCAGGCTTCGTGGAAAACGGATACCTGACCCAGGCGGGGATTTACCGGGCCCGGGACGCCCTGCAGGAGTTCGGCAACGTTTTGTCCCTGCTGGATCTGCGGGATCGGGTCCACGTGCTGGCCACCGCCTCCCTGCGGAACATCCGCAACACCCGGGAAACGGTGGAGTTTCTCACCCGGCAGACCGGCTTCTCCATTGACGTCATCTCCGGCAAGGAGGAGGCGGTCTACGGCTATCGGGGTGCCATGTACCAGTTTGCCGTATCGGAAGGGGCGTTCCTGGACATCGGCGGCGCCAGCACGGAAATCACCATCTTCCGGGACGGTCAGGTGCAGACGGCGGAGAGCTGCCCCGTAGGCTCCCTCCTTCTCTACAAAAACTGCGTAAAGAAAATCCTCCCCGGTTCCGGCTCCCGGAAGCGGATTGAAGAAATGATTGCAGGAGCCATCCCCCAGGAGCTTCTTTCCCGCCTGCCCTCCCATGCCCAGCTCATCTGCATGGGCGGCACCTGCCGGGCGGTGGGGAAGCTGGCAAGAAAGCTGAACCTCATGGACTCGGAGATTCCCAGCCTGAGCCTTTCCCAGCTGGACAAGGTGGGTCAGCTCCTTCTGGGAGAGGAAAAGCTGGCAGCGGATACCATTTTGCAGGTGGACCCGGTGCGGATTCACACCATCGTCCCGGGCTATCTCGTTTTGTCCCACATTGCCCACGCCCTGAAACCGGAGCAGCTGCTCATCAGTGACTACGGCGTCCGGGAAGGGTACCTGGCGGAAAAGGTGCTGTAATGGAAAACTATCTCTATACCCAAAACCGGGAGTTCAGCTGGCTTCGCTTCAACCAGCGGGTGCTGGAAGAGGCGGCTGACCCCTCCCTGCCGCCTCTGGAGCGGCTGAAATTCGTATCCATCTTCTCCTCCAACTTAGACGAGTTTTTCATGGTGCGCTCAGGCAGTCTCTTTGACATTGCAGCCATGGAGCCGAATCAGGTGGACAACAAAAGCGGCCTGACCCCCCAGCAGCAGCTGATGGGCATCTACCAGATGACCGCCGCCCTTGTGGGTCAGAAAGAGCAGGTCTATGGGGAGGTCTGCCGGAGCCTGGAGGTGCAGGGAATCGCCGATGTGCCCTTCTCCGCCCTCTCCAAGCAGGAGGCAGACTACGCCCGGGGCGTCTTCCGGGACCAGATTCTCCCGGTGCTCTCCCCCCAGATCGTGGACAGCCGCCACCCCACCCCCCATTTCGGAAACAAACAGCTGTATATTGCCTCCCTGGTAAAGAGCAAGCACGACAAGTCCTCCATGGCCTTTACCCCGGTGCCGGAGGTACTGCCCAAGGTGGTGATGCTTCCCGGCAGCACCCGGTTCATCCGCACGGAGAACCTGATTCTCCACTTCGCCTCCGCCCTCTACGGCAACTACACCCCGGTGGAGAGCTGCATCTTTGCCGTGACCCGGAACGCCGATGTGCAGTTTGACTCAGATAAATTCGAGGACGCCGAGGAGGACTACCGGATTCACGTGAAGAAGCTGCTGAAAAAGCGCCGGAGCCTGGCGATTCTGCGGCTGGAGCTGAACGCCCCCGTGTCCCCCTCCTTCCGGAAGGAGCTTCTGAAATTCATCCCCGTGGAGGAGCACCAGATTTACACCGATACCACCCCCTTGCAGATGGGCTACGTCTTCGGGCTTCTGAAGCTGCTGCCGGAGTCAGCCGCCCAGGCCCTGTCCTATCCGCCCCACACCCCCCAGTGGCCGGAGGGTCTGAGCCGGGAAGCTTCCATGATTTCCCAGATTCTGCAAAAGGACCGGTGCCTGTTCTTCCCCTTCCACTGCGTGGACCCCTTTATCCGGCTTCTCAATGAAGCCGCCGACGACCCCCAGGTGGTGTCGGTGAAAATCACCATCTACCGGCTGGCCTCCTCCTCCAAAATCGTAAGAGCCCTGTGCCACGCCGCCGAAAAGGGCAAGGAAGTGGTGGTGCTCATGGAGCTGCGGGCCAGATTCGACGAGGAGAACAACATCGCCTGGTCGGAGATGCTGGAAGAGGCCGGGTGCAAGGTGATTTACGGCATGGAAAACTACAAATGCCACAGCAAAATTTGCCTGATTACCCGGCAAAAGAAGGGAAAATTCCAGTACATCACCCAGATTGGCACGGGAAACTACAACGAAAAAACCAACGCCATGTATACGGATCTGAGCCTCATGACCGCCGACCCGGAAATCGGCGCCGATGCCACCGCCTTCTTCCAGAATATGCTGGTGGGAAATGTGGAGGGCAGCTACCGGCGGCTGCTGGTGGCTCCCAACGGCATCCGCCAGACCCTTTTCGCCCTCATCGACCGGGAGATTGCCAAGGGTGACCGGGGCTATATCTGCATCAAGGTCAATTCCATCACCCACCGGGGAATGATCGACAAGCTGGCAGAGGCCTCCCGGGCGGGGGTGAAAGTCCAGCTCATCGTCCGGGGCATCTGCTGCATTCGCCCCGGAATCCAGGGCAACACCCAGAACATCACCGTCACCAGCATCGTGGGACGGTACCTGGAACACGCCCGGATTTACTGCTTCGGAAAAGGAGAGGAGCAGGTGTTTTACATCTCCTCCGCAGATCTCATGACCCGGAACCTGTGCCGCCGGGTGGAGATTGCCTGCCCGGTGACAGACCCGGCTATCCGCCGGGCTCTGGGGTATATTCTGCGCACCCAGCTCTCCGACACCGCCAAGGCAAGCCTGCTGCAGCCCGACGGCACCTACCTGCGGAAAAACGGCCAGCCTCCCATAGACAGCCAGGCGGTATTCTCCCAGACCCCCTTCCCTCCGGAAAAGCCTGTGGCTCCCGGGAAGCCCCTGGGGCTTCTGGGGCGGCTTCTCCGGCGGAAAACCGGCTCCTCTTGATTCTTTTTTCCCATTGGTGTATACTCTTGGGGAAAAATCCCAGGGAAATGAAGTGAGTATATACCTATGGAAAAGAAAATAGCCATTGTCACAGGGGGCAGCTCCGGCATCGGCCGGGCAACCGCCGCAGCCCTTGCCCGGGCAGGCTGCCTGGTTTATGAGTTCAGCCGCCGGGAGATTCCCCAGGAGGGGGTAAGGCACCTGGGGGTGGATGTGACCCGGGAGGATGCGGTGCAGGATGCCGTGAACCAGATTCTGTCCCAGCAGGGACGCATTGACATTGTGGTAAACTGCGCCGGCTTCGGCATCTCCGGCGCTGTGGAATTTACGGAGCCGGAGGCCGCCAAAAGTCAGTTTGACGTGAATTTCTTCGGCTGCGTCACCGTGAACCGGGCGGTGCTGCCCATTCTCCGCCGGCAGGGCGGGGGACGGATTCTGCTCATCAGCTCTGTTGCCGCCTCCGCCCACATCCCCTTCCAGGCCTACTACTCCGCCTCCAAGGCGGCCCTGGAATCCTATGCCTGTGCCCTTGCCAACGAGGTGCGGCCCTTCCACATCGCCGTCACCGCCGTGGCCCTGGGGGACATTGCCACCGGCTTTACCCAGGCCCGGCAAAAATCCTTTGCAGGAGACGATGTATACGGCGGCAGAATCGGAAGAAGCGTTGCCGGTATGGAGCGGGACGAGGAAAAGGGAATGTCCCCGGAGTTTGTGGGCAGAGAAATTGCCAAAATCGCCATGAAGCCCAAGGGAAAGCCCCTTTGCACCGTGGGTTTCACCTACAAATTCCTCAATCTTCTGTGCAAATACCTTCCCTGCCGTCTGCGCAGCTTCATCGTCTACCAGCTCTACGCCCGGTAAACAACACAGCCCACCCCTGTCCTTCTGGGGTACAGGTTTGGGCTGTGTTTTTTCTTTACTTTGGGGATTTCTGATGTATACTAAACCCAGAGAAAAGGAGGGGTATCTTTGAATAGAACAAGTAAAGGAAAGCTCCTGTGGCAGCTGTTTTCCTCCATGTTGTACCTCAGCGCCTTCACCTTCGGGGGAGGCTATGTGATCATTACTCTGATGAAAAACAAATTTGTGGACAAATACCACTGGCTGGAAGAGACGGAAATGCTGGATCTCACCGCCCTGGCCCAGTCCGCCCCGGGAGCCATTGCGGTAAACGCCTCTATTTTGGTAGGCTGGCGGCTGGCAGGCCTTGTGGGGATGCTTACCGCCGTGATTGCCACGGTGCTGCCGCCCCTTCTGGTGCTGTCGGTAATCTCCCTGTTCTACGCCGCCTTTGCCGCCAACCCCTATGTCAATCTGGTGCTGGCGGGGATGCAGGCGGGGGTGGCCGCGGTAATCTTTGACGTGGTGGCAAGCCTTGCCCGGGATATTTTCAAAACCGGGGATTGGCTCTACATTCTTCTGATGGTGCTGGCCTTCGCCGCTTCCTTCTATATCAATGTGGTATACATTATCCTGATTGCCGCCGCTGTGGGGATTGCCCAGGGGCTGATTCTGGGGAAGAAGGAGGGAAAGCTATGATTTACTTGCAGCTTTTCTTAAGCTTTCTGCAAATCGGCCTGTTTTCCATCGGCGGCGGCTATGCCGCCATGCCCCTGATTCAGGCCCAGGTGGTCACCGCCCACAGCTGGCTCACCATGGAGGAGTTTTCCCACCTGGTGACCATCTCCCAGATGACCCCCGGCCCCATCGCCATCAACGGCGCCACCTTCGTGGGGATGCAGATTGCAGGCTTCCCCGGAGCTTTGGCCGCCACATTGGGGTGTGTTGCCCCTTCCATCGTGCTGGTGTCGGTGCTGGCCTGGGTGTACTACCGGTACAAGACCCTGTCTTTACTCCAGCGGGTGCTGGGGTGCCTGCGTCCTGCGGTGGTGGCCCTCATTGCCGCCGCCGGGGTATCCATTTTCCTGGAGGTGATGGGAAGCCCCTCCGCCCTCAATCCGGTGGGCATTGTTTTGACCCTGGCAGGCTTCGTGGCCCTGCGGAAGTGGAGGCTCAGCCCGGTGCTGGTGATGGTGCTTTGCGGCCTTTTGAACCTTGCCTGGGGACTGGCGGTATAAAATGCAAAAACCGCAGGTCAAGCCTGCGGTTTTGCACAAAAAAGAAGAGAGGAAAATGAAAAAGAGGAAAACGAAATATTGAATCTTCGTAACTATATGGTACCCCATAGATTTTAAGAAAAAAAGGGGATAGTTTTTAAGTTTGTATTAAGTTCTGAATATGTGGATAAAAAAACCGCCCCGAGTATTCCCGGGACGGGCTACGAAGAGCCGAAGCTAATTGGGGAGGAAGGCTTGCAGCCGCTGCAAAAAGGCTTGCAGCTCCTCCTGGGAGCAATCCACCCATACCTTCTGGGGAAAGCGGTAGTCCAGGCTGAACATCCCCATAAAGTCTTTGCCGTCAATGCGTTGGGATTCATTTCCCACGGTCACCTGAAAGGGGCAGGTGCAGGCAATGTTCACAAACTCCTGCACATCCTGCAGGGAATGAAGCTGGATGGTAAATTCTCTCATACGGCAACTCCTGTGCTGTACAAAACCTGTTTTTTGGTTTATAATAGGCTGGCTGCCTGGGGCACAGGCGACTGACATAAATTATAGCAAATTTAATTTTATTCGCAATACACAAATTTTACGATTTTACTAAATACTCTATTCATAAATTGGTGGTAATCACAAATGACATTTGGCTTTTATACCTTGGGCTGCAAGGTGAATCAATACGAAACCCAGGCCATGGAGCAGCTGCTCCGGGAAATGGGCCACGAAATCCGCGCCTTCCAGGAGCCCTGCGACGGCTATATCATCAACACCTGCTCCGTCACCGCCGTGGCGGACCGGAAGAACCGAACCATCATCCGCCGCTGCCGCCGGGAGCACCCGCAGAGCATCATCGGCGTCTGCGGCTGCTACAGCCAGCACGAGGCCGGTGCCCTGGAGCCTCTGGGGGTGGACGTGGTGGGGGGCAGCAGCCAGCGGCAGGAATTTCTGGAGCAGATGATCCTGGCTCTGGAGAAGAAGCAGCCCCATCCGGTGCTGGACAACCCCATGGGCCGCCGGAGCTTTGAGGTGCTCCCCGCCGGAGGTCTGGAGGGCCGCACCCGGGCCATGGTGAAGGTGCAGGACGGCTGCGTGAATTTCTGCACCTACTGCATCATTCCCTATACCAGAGGGCCGGTGCGCTCTGCCCCTTTGTCTTTGGCAGTGGAGCAGGCAAAGGAGCTTCAAGGCCAGGGCTACCGGGAATTGGTGATTACCGGCATTGAAATTGCCTCCTGGGGGGTGGATTTGCCGGGGAAGCCTCCGGTCACGGAGCTGATTGAAGGGATTTGCCGGGCGGTGCCGGAAATGCGGGTGCGGCTGGGCTCTCTGGAGCCCCGGATTGTGACGGAGGACTTCTGCCGTCGCCTTCAGGCCCTTCCCAACCTGTGTCCCCAGTTCCACCTGTCCCTCCAATCCGGCTGCGACACGGTGCTCCAGCGGATGCATCGGAAGTACGATACCGCCCGGTATTTGCAGAGCGTAAACCTGCTGAAAGCCCACTTCCCCGGCTGCGCCATCACCACGGATCTGATTGTGGCCTTCCCCGGAGAGACAGCGGCGGAATTTGCCCAAAGCCTTGCCTTCATTCAGGAATGTGGCTTCGCCGATATGCACATCTTCCCCTACTCCCGCCGCCCCGGCACCCCGGCGGACAAAATGCCCGGGCAGCTGCCCAACGCGGTCAAGGAGGAGCGGAGCCGGGAAGCCATCCAGGTGGCAGAGGAAATGTCCCTTGCTTACCGGAAGGCTATGGAAGGCACCGTGATGCCGGTGCTGTTTGAGGAAGCCGAGGGAGAATACTACACCGGCCACGCACCAAATTATGTAAAGTTCTACGTTCCGGGGGAGGATTTACACAACACCATCCGTCAGGTTCTCGTGGCAGCTCCCTACCGGGACGGGGTTCTGGGAGAGCTTTTGTAAGGCGTTTGCAAAAAATTTAATATTTTTGCAAGACAAAGGCGCTTTTCTGTGCTATACTATAAACTGATATTCTATGTTCACTGAAGGAGGCGTTTCCTTTGAAATATTGGCGAGGTTACTTAGTGGCGCTGCTGCTGTTTCTGGGTGCCTGGGGACTGAATCTGTTTGCATCCTCCCATCAGGCGCTGATGGATACCTTTTACCCCTATGTGACCCGTCTGCTGCTGGACTCTCTGGGTCAGTGGAGCGGCGGCGTGGACTTCTGCCTGTGGCAGCTGCTGCTTCTGGCCTTTGTGGTAGCGGTGCTGGCAGCGGTGGTGCTGATGTTTATACTCCGGTGGAACCCCATTCAGGTGGCCGGCTGGGTGCTGGCGGTGGTGGCTCTCGTAAACCTGCTGAACACCGGCCTGTACGGTCTGAATCAGTACACCGGTTCCATCGCTGACGATTTGCGTCTGCCCAACGAGCCCTATGCGGTGACGGATCTGCAAACCGCCGTCACCTACTTCCGGGACAAGGCCAACGAGCTGTCCTCCGCCGGAAGCCAGGCTTCGGATTTTCAGGATTTGGCAGAGAAGGCCGCAGACGGCTTCTACGTCATGGTCTATGAGCGCTCCGCCTCGGTGCTGGCAGGCAGCCGGCAGCCGGTGAAGGAGCTGGGCTGGGCGGATTACTACACCGGCAAGGGGGTCACCGGCGTCACCGTGGGCCTGACCGGCGAGGCCGCCGTCAATCCCAATGTGCCCCAGGCTATGCTGCCCTTTGCCATCTGCCGGGAGATGGCCCACAGAATGTGCATCGTCACCCCGGAGAACTCCGCCTTTGCGGCATTTCTCACCTGCGAGGCCAACCCGGATGCCCGGTTCCGTTACGCCGGATTCCTGGCGGCCTATGACTACTGCCTCCGGGCTCTGGAGAGCTTCGGCACCAGCAGCGCCCAGCAGATTATCCAGCAGGTGACCTCCGGTGCCAACACCCAGGTGACCCAGGATCTGGAGAGCTACCGCAGCTTCCTGAAGGAGGCTCCGGCGGAGGCGGACACGGTGTGCAACCTGCTGGTGAACTGGCACATTCAGTACGTGGTGCTGCCCAGCCAGGCAGAAGAGCCTCCCCTCTTTGACCCCACCGACGAAACCCAGGTGGATCTGAGCGGAATCCGTTCCGCTCCTGCCCAATGATGACAGAGGCCCTGGCAACAGGGCTCCAGGAGCTGGGCCTTGACCTGGAGGCACCGGTGCAGCAGCAGCTGTGCCGCTTCGCCCAGGCGGTTCTGGACCAGAACCAGGTGATGAACCTCACCGCCATCACAGACCCCGACCAGGTGGCAAGGCTTCACCTGGTGGACAGCCTGACGGTGCTGAAAACCATGGATCTGGCGGGAAAGCGGGTAATCGACGTGGGCTGCGGCGCCGGGTTTCCCGGCGTGCCCCTGAAAATCGCCTGCCCCCGGATGGAGCTGACCCTGCTGGACTCCCTGGGAAAGCGGGTAAAATGGCTGCAATCCATTTTACCCCAGCTGGGTGTGGAGGCCCGGTGCGTGGCAGCCCGGGCAGAAGAAGCGGTAAGCACCTGCCGGGAGTCCTACGACATCGCCACCAGCCGTGCCGTGGCAAGGCTGAATATCCTGCTGGAGCTCACCGCTCCCTTTGTGAAGGTAGGCGGCTATGTGCTGGCCATGAAGGGCACCGCCGCCCGTGAGGAGCTGGCAGAGGCGAAAAACGCCGTAAGCCGCCTGGGATTGCAGGTGGAGAAAATTCAGGAGTTCCCCATGGGAGACACCTCCCACGGCGTCATCGTCCTGAAAAAGGTAAAACCCACCCCGCCCCAGTACCCCCGCCGCTACGCCAAAATCAAGCAAAGTCCCCTGTAACAAACCAACGCCCCTGTTGCAAAACAGAAGGCTGGATAGCGGACGAAAAGGAGGGAAATCCCCACAAAACGGGGTTTTCCCTCCTTTTTAATGCCTATAATAGGATGATATGGGCAGCTTCTTCCTGTCACAAGCACATTCCATCAGTACACGCACCCGCCATAGCTCCCTCTGTCTTGGGGCTGCGCCCCAAGACACCTCCCGACCGTCGGGAGGTATTCACGGAAGCCTTCTGCAAAATAACACTACCCATCAGATTAAGAAAATAAGGGTCTGTTGCAAGGCTCGAATTTTGCAGCAGACCCTTTTATACAGCAAAATCCCGGATGGCCATTGACCATCCGGGGTTTCCGATTATCTTACGTATTCAATGACCACCCGGCGGTTGGGCTCGGTGCCCACGGAGTGGGTGGTAATCCGGTCCATGTCCTGTAAGGTGGCGTGAACCAGGTGGCGCTCATAGGCGTTCATGGGCTCCAGGGTGGTGCGGCGGTGAGCCTTCAGCACCTGCTGAGCCTTCTTCCGGGCATACCGCCGGAGGGATTCCTCCCGCTTCTGCCGGTAGTCCTCTGCGTCCACGCTGATGCGGATATGTCCGTCCACGCTCCGGTTCACGGAGTAGTTGCACAGGTGCTGCAGCGCATCCAGGGTGTCGCCCCGGCGGCCAATCAGGTAGCCCAGATCCTCGCCGGTGAGCTCCACCCGGTAGGAATCCTCCCCATCCTTCCAGGCATGGGGGACGGCGGCAGAGCCCATATGCTCCAGCAGGCCCTTCAGGAATACCTCAATCTTCTCCTCCACGGAGCCGGGGGCGGCGGGCACAAACTCCCGGGGCGCCTTGGGGGCTTCCACCTTGGGCTCCTTGGGAGCCTGGGGAGCTTCCACCTTGGAGGCCTTGGGCGGCTTGGGGGCCTCTGCCTTCTGGGGCTTGGGAGCCTCAGGCTTCTTTACCTCCTGCTTGGGCACTTCCTGCTGGGGAACCTGGGGCTTCTGCACCGGGGCAGCGGCCTTGGGCTTGGAGCGGGAGGCGGAGGACAGGGCGGACTTGGGAGCCTGGGGGGCGGGGTCCGGAGCCTCGTAGGTCACCTGCACCTTGGCAGGCTGGGCGCCGAAGCCCAAAAAGCCGGACTTGGCCTGGGCCAGCACCTGAACGGAAACGCTGTCCCGATCCAGACCCAGCTGGGTCAGGGCAGACGCAATGGCAAGCTCAATGGTCTTGCCGGTAGCAACAAGGGTTTTTTCCATGGCTTAATCCTCTCTGTGATAGCGGTTGGGGTCATATGCCCGGCCCTTGCAGTAGGGACGGCTGGGGATTCCGGAAAGGGAGGTATCCTTCTTCTCCGGCTCGTCCAGAATAATGCCCCGCTTGGCGGCATACTCCCGCTGGGCAGCGGCCTTGGCAGCGGCTTCCTCCCGCTGCTGTGCCTTCTGCAGCTTCTTCTTGCTGGTGTTCTCGGTGATGCCGTCGGGGTTCTCCGCCCGCTTCTGGGCACGGAGCCGCTCCTTCTCCATCTCCAGCCGTTCCTCTTCCAGAGCACGCTTCAGACGCTCGGCGTCCTCTGCATCGTAAATCTTCCGATACCTGGCGGTGAGGTAGGCATCGCTGACGGTGGAGACAACACCCTGAATGAACCAGTACAGGCTCAGGGCCGCAGGGACGGTAAAGCCAATCCACAGGGTCATGAGGGGCATGATATACATCATGGTCTTGTTGGTCTTGTTCATCTGGGATTCCTTGGCAGCTTCCTGGTCCTGGATGCCCTTCTCGTTGGTGACGAGAGAGTTGTTCATCTTCTGCATCACGAACATGCTCACAAACTGAGAGGCAACAGACAGCACAGGCATGAGAAGCAGGCCCCAGTTGGCCCAGCCGAAGTTGTCCCAGTTCCAGATGGCAATGTTGGGAATCCTGGCCAGGTCAATGCCCAGGAACTGGAAGTTCAGACCCTCCAGGGTCTGGGGATTGGAAACAATGCCCTTGAGTTCCTCTGCGAACTGGGGAAGCAAGGGAGCGGCCAGCATCTGCTCATAATACAGGTTGCCGCTGTTCACCAGGTCGGGCATAGCCTCCTTGATGGTGTTCATAATGGCGGAGGTAGTCTCCATGCTTTCGTGGAGCATGTAGATAATGGGCTGCCGGACAACGGAGTAAAGGGGCAGCAGCACCAGAAGGGGCAGCAGGCTCCACAGGCAGCCGCCGGTCATGGACACGCCTTCCTTCTTGTAAAGCTCCTGGATGGCCGTGTTCATTTTCTGCTGATCGTTGGCGTACTTCTCCCGGATGAGGTTCATCTGGGGGGTAAGCCGGGACATTTTCATGGTGCTTTTCTTACCCTTGGCAGAGGCAGGCATCAGCACCAGCTTCACCAGAATGGCAAAGAGAATCAGGGCAAGGCCATAGCTGGAGGTGAGCTGATACAGCCAGCCCAGCAGATAACCAAAGGGAATGGTAATCAGGTCAGATAGTTGGAATGCAAGAATCATTTCGTTTCCTCCTCAGGGAACGGGGTCGTAGGGGTCGCCCTTATAGAAGGGATGGCAGCGCAGAAGCCGCCGCAGGGCCAAATAACCGCCCTTCAAAGCCCCGTACTTGTTGATGGCTTCGTAAGCGTATTGGGAACAGGTAGGAATGAATCGGCACCGAGGGGGGCAATAGGGAGAGATGCCCCGGCGATAAAACCGGATGGCAGCCAGCAGCAGCTTTTTCATGCTTCCTCCCGCCGGAGAAGCCCGGCTCTTTCACACAAAGAAAGGTAGCTCTGGGTGAGCTTCCGGAAATCGGCGCCGATGCACCGGCTCCGGGCTACCACCACAATGTCCCAGCCGGGGGTGAACCGTTCCTCGTTGAGGCGGTACACTTCCCGCAGACGGCGGCGGACACGGTTGCGCACCACCGCATGACCCAGCTTCTTGCTGACGGTGATGCCCACCCGGTTGATTCCCAGGGAATTTTTCCGGGCGTACAGGACTAAATACCCGTTGCCCTGACCGGAGGTGTGGTACAGCCGCCGGAAAATGTGGTTGAGCTTTAAGGCACAGGAATATTTCATGGTTTTCCCTCCCGGGGTGCAATAAAAAGGGAGCGGGGCGAATTTGCCATTCGCCCCGCATGGACTCCCGTTTCGCTATGAGCGAGTATACACTTGCGTCGCCCGCTTGCGGCTGCCAGATCAGGCAGACAGAACCTTGCGGCCCTTGGCACGGCGGCGGGCAAGAACCTTCCGGCCGTTGGAAGTAGCCATTCTCTGCCGGAAACCGTGAACCTTGGAACGGTGACGGCGGCTGGGCTGATAGGTACGCTTCATGGGTGGACACCTCCTGTCAAATCACTTATGCTCGACAGCCGGAGGGCTGCAGCAACACAGAATTTCTGACTGTACATAGTCATACCCCTACATTATAACGGGAAAACCCACCAAGGTCAACAGTTATTTTAACTTTTTTCCGGGTTTTGACCATTTTTCCCCTGGGCATTCAGGGGGTCCACCACAATATCCTTGTAGGGATTGGCCAGCACCGTCCGATAGGTGTGGTAAATCACCATGCCGGGCTTGCCCCCGGGGGTCTTTTTCACCTGCTTTACGGGGGTCACATCCACCGGCACATTCTGACCGTTCCGGGCCTCTGAATAGTAGGCCGCCAGCTGAGCCGCCTGGGTGACAGTGTCGTCATCCGGGGTGGTGCCGCCGCAGGAGATAATCACATGGCTGCCGTGAACCTTCTGGGCGTGGAGCCACAGGTCGTCCTTCCGGGCGGCCTTGAAGGTCAGCTCCTCGTTCTGCCGGTTGTTCCGGCCCACATAAATGGGGAAGCCTTCTGTGGATTCAAAACGCATGGGGGCAAGCTTTTTGGCTTTCATCCGCTTTTTCCCGGCGTCGGGCCGGACATAGCCCCCGGCCTGGAGCTCCTGGCGGATTTCCTCCAGGGCAGCATCGGAATCCGCCCGGCTCAGCTCCTCCAGTACGCTTTGAAGATATGCCTTTTCCACCTTTCCCAGCTCCAGCTGATGGGTCAGCTCCTTCTGGGCGTTTTTCATCCGGGTGTAATCCTTATAATACTTGGCGGCGTTCTCCTGGGGGGACAGCAAGGGAGACAGGGACACGGTAATGACCTTCATGTCCGGGTCGTAGAAGTCCTCCACCTCCACCTGGGTCTGGCCCTTTTTCATCCGGTGGATGTTGGCGGTGAGGATGTCCCCCAGCTGCCGCAGCCGCTCCCGGTCATAGGTGGCCGCCAGCTCCTTCTCCTGGATGGCCATTTTCCGGGTCACCCGCTGGGCAAGATTCTGCAAGGTTTTCCGCAGGCTCTGGGTTTTCTGACCCATGGCGTCCTGCTGCTCCCGCAGCACATAGGCCATGTCCAGCAGCTCGCCAAAGGACTCCGCCTTCTGACAAGACCCATACTGGTAGATGGGACAGAAGGCAAACTGCTTGGGGTTCCCCTGGGCATCCGGGGTGTACCAAGGCTCCGGGTTTGTGAGATACCGGGAGAAAAAGTCAGAAAGAGAAGAAGACAGAGCCTCTTTGTCCGCCCCTTCCAGCCGGGCCTCCGTATCCCCGGCGGCGTACAGCGCCGCCTCCCGGCACACTAAGGCAGATAGTCCTCCCAGATTGTCCATCAGCCGCTGGGACAGCAAATCCGCCCCGGAAGCGGTGAGGATTTGAAGATAATCCCCCTGGGTCAGCGCCGCCGGGTCACGCTTTTCCACCGGCTCCGGCAGCTGGTAGTAAAGCCCGGGAAGGGCCGGGCGTTTGATGGCTCCGTCAATGCCGATGCGCCGCAGGCAGTCCAGAATCCTGCCGTCCTGTCCCAGAAGATAGAGATTGCAGGTTCTGCCCATAAGCTCCGCCGTCAGCCGCTTCTGGGTAGGGTCTCCCAGCTCGTCGGTGCAGGCGAAGGTGAAGGTGACGCACCGCTCCATGGGAAGCTGGGAGACTTCCTCCAGCCTGGCTCCCAGCAGGTGCTTCCGCAGAAGCATACAGAACATGGGCGGCTCCTGGGGATTTTCCGGGCTGGTCTGGGTGAGGTACAGCCGGGGAGCTGCCGGGTTGGGAGCCAGCAGCAGCTTATAGCGTCCCGTCTGGCCTTTCAGAAGCAGAATCACCTGGTCCCTTCCCGGCTGGTAGATTTTCTCCACCCGGGCGCCCAGGGTTTTCTCCCGGATTTCCTTTAAGACCGCCGTCAGAAAATATGCGTCAAATGCCATGGTTTTCCTCCTTCAGGGCCTCCAGCCCCAAGAAAAACAGCTCGTTCAGCCGCTGGGTTCTTCCCAGCAGGTACAGCGCCCCAAAGAGGGCTTCCAGCCCGGTAGCCCTTGCGTACTCTGCCCGGCTGGCAGCCTTGGGGGCAGCGTGGGTGTGGGCGTTCTTTCCCCGGCGGTAGAAGGCCAGCTCCTCCTCCGTCAGATGGGGAAGCAAGGCCTCCGCCACCGCCGCCTGGGTGCCGGCCTTCACCAGGCCCACCGTGTCCCGGTGGAGCCGCAGCACCGTTTTCTCCCCCTGGCAGCACAGATAGCTCCGGCACAAAAGCTCATATACCCCGTCCCCCATATGGGCCAGCCCCAGGTTGGAGATGGCATTCACCTGCTGGGGGGTAAACTGCAATGCAAAAAGATTTTCCATAGGTTTGCCTCAACTTAAAGTTTATCAGGTTTCATAGTAGCAGATTTTTTTCCCGCTGTCAAACCGGCTGTAAACAAACCGTAAATTTTCCCGGAAAATAGTTGAAAAGTCGCCAAATTACCCTATAATATATAAAAACGATTTATTAGGGATGGGATTTTATGAAAACTTCCGGATTCTTTCAGCGGCTGAGCCAGAGCCTCCAGCGCTTCATGGCAGGCCGCTATGGGACGGATAAGCTGAATCTGACCATACTCATCACCGGTGTGGTCACCAGCATCTTGTCCTCCCTCATGCCCTGGGTGGGCGTGAAGCTGATTTTGTTGTTTTTATCCTACATTCTGCTGTTTCTGGCAATTTTCCGCACCTTTTCCCGGAACACCTACCGGCGATACGAGGAAAACCGGAAATTTTTAATGTTCTTCCAGCGGCTCCGGGACCGGGATCACCGGTATTTTTACTGCCCCCGCTGCCGCCAGCAGGTGCGCGTCCCCCGGGGCAAAGGCACCATCGCCATCACCTGCCCCAAATGCCGGGAAAAGTTTATAAAGAAAACCTGACCGGCGGCGAGTCACCGCGGACAATGCGCACGCCGGGGTGCCCCCGGTGGCAATGCGCACGGGAATCTTTTACAAATCGTTACTGCCCCTCCAGTGCCCGGTATCGGCGGCCCGTCCAAAGCCCCCCTTGTCAAAGGGGGGTGCCTCGGCTTGCCGAGGCGGGGGGATTCCCCAGGCGAAGCCTGGGAACTTCTTACCTATTACCTATTCACTATTCACTAAAATGCTTTCCCTTTTCCACATAGGTTGGTACTTTGAAGAAGTGCCAACTGTGAATCCCTCAGTCACGCCTGTGGCGTGCCAGCTCCCACAGGCCGGGAGCCTTTGAGGTGTACCGACTCCCACGGGTCGCTTTCAAGTCAAAACATAATCTTATCAATAACAGGAGGAATTTACCATGCTGCATACACCCACTCCCCATATCAGCGCCAAGCCCGGGGACTTTGGCAAGACCGTTCTCATGCCCGGCGATCCCCTGCGGGCTAAGTTCATCGCAGAAACTTTCCTGGAAAACCCGGTGCTGGTGAACAATGTCCGGGGCGTTCAGGGTCACACCGGCACCTATAAGGGGGTAAAGGTCTCCGTCATGGCCTCCGGCATGGGCATGCCCGCCATCGGCATCTACTCCCATGAGCTCTTTAACGGCTACGGCGTGGAGAACATCATCCGGGTAGGCTCCGCCGGCGCCATTCAGGAGAATATCGACCTGTACGACCTGGTGCTGGCCCAGGGTGCCTGCACCGACTCCAACTGGGCTGCCCAGTTCCACCTCCCCGGCACCTTTGCCCCCATTGCCGACTTCCAGCTTCTTTCCGAGGCAGTCAAGGCAGCGGAGAACATCGGCGCCACCTACCACGTAGGCAACGTGAACTCCTCTGATGTGTTCTACGGCGACCATGTGGGTGTGCCCGAGGGCCTGGGCAGTGTCTACGGCCTGAAAAAGATGGGCGTTATGGCTCTGGAAATGGAGGCTGCCGCCCTGTATATGAACGCCGCCCGGTACGGCAAGCGTGCCCTGTGCATCTGCACCATCTCTGACCATGTGCTCAAGGGTACGGAAACCACCTCCCAGGAACGGCAGACCGCCTTCACCACCATGATGCGGGTGGCGCTGGATGTGGCTGTTGCCATGGAGAACAAGTAAGAAACCGGGAAAGAGGCGTTTTGTACGCCTCTTTCTTTTTTCGGATAAGGAGTATTTTTTATGAAGCGTGTATTTTTAATTGTATTGGACTCCTTTGGCATCGGCGCCATGCCCGATGCTCCCGCCTTTGGAGATGTGGGGGTAAACACCCTGGCCTCCTGCGCCACCTCCCCCAGGCTCTCCATTCCCAATATGCTGAAAGCCGGTCTTGGCAACATTGACGGCGTTTCCGCTGTGCCGGCAGAAGCCGCTCCCACCGGAGCCTATGCCCGGCTGACGGAAGCCTCCATGGGCAAGGACACCACCATCGGCCACTGGGAGATTGCAGGTCTTGTTTCCGAGAGTCCCCTCCCCACCTACCCCAACGGCTTCCCTGAGGAGGTTCTGGCTCCCTTCCGGGAGGCCACCGGCAGAGGGGTTCTGGCCAACGCCCCCTGGTCCGGCACGGAGGTTATCGAGAAGTACGGCGCAGAGCACATGGCAACCGGTGACCTGATTGTCTATACCTCCGCCGACTCCGTGTTCCAGATTGCCGCCCACGAGGACATTGTACCCCCGGAGCAGCTGTACGAATACTGCCGGATTGCCCGGAAGATTCTTCAGGGGAAGCACGGCGTAGGCCGGGTCATCGCCCGTCCCTTCGTAGGCAAGCCCGGCAGCTTCCAGCGCACCGCCAACCGCCATGACTTCTCTCTGGAGCCCCCGGCAGAAACCCTGCTGGATGCCATCAAGGCTGCGGGGCTGGACTCCATCGGCGTAGGCAAGATTTATGATATCTTCGCCGGACGGGGCACCACGGAGCACGTGTATAACAAGAGCAACGCCGACGGCATGGCCCATACTGATGATTTCGCCGCCCAGGACTTCTGCGGACTGTGCTTCGTGAATCTGGTGGACTTTGATATGCAGTACGGCCACCGGCGGAACATTGACGGCTACGCCAACGCCCTGACGGAGTTTGACACCTGGCTGGGCCGGTTCCTTCCCAAGCTGGGGCCGGAGGACCTGGTGATGATCACCGCCGACCACGGCTGTGACCCGGGCTACGCCGCCACCACCGACCACACCCGGGAGTATGTGCCCCTGCTGGTGCTGGGCAAGCAGGTCAAACCGGTGAATCTGGGCACCCGGAAGAGCTTCTCCGACATTGCCGCCACGGTGGCAGAGCTGCTGGACGTGAAGTACACCACCCCGGGCAAGAGCTTTGCCCAGGAAATTCTCTGAAAAGGAGGAAAAGGGATGACCCCCGAAAAACTGATGGAGCTGGCCAAGGAGGCCATGACCCACGCCTATGTGCCCTACTCCGGCTATAAAGTGGGCGCCGCTTTGCTGTGCGCCGACGGCACGGTATACCAGGGCTGCAACATGGAAAACGCCGCCTACTCTCCTACGGTCTGCGCCGAGCGCACCGCCTTCTTCAAGGCCGTGTATGACGGCCACCGGGATTTTACCGCCATCGCAGTCTGCGGCGGCAAGGACGGCATTCTTTCCGGAATGTTCCCCCCCTGTGGCGTGTGCCGGCAGGTGATGGCAGAGTTCTGCAAGGAGGACTTCCGTATCTATATGGCGGACGGTCCGGAAAAAATCCAAAGCTGCACCCTGGCAGAGCTGCTGCCTTATGGTTTTTCTGCCGGAAAATACATGGATATGTAAAAACCTCATAGTAAATTTTACAAAAATCAAGAAAAGTAGTTGATTTTTACCTAAAGATGTGCGAGAATAGTGTCGGTGCCCCCCGGCACCGACTACATAAAAAATGGAGGAAAATCAAATGAAGAAGATTCTGGCATTTTTGCTGGCTGCTCTGATGGTTGTCGGTCTGTTCGCCGGTTGTGCACCCGCAGACAACGATGACACCACCAAGGCTCCCGATTCTACCACTGCTCCTGAAGGTGAGACCACCCAGGGCGGCGACAGCACCGAGCCCACTGAGACTCCCGCGCTGAGCGCCGACGACATCCCCGACGAGATGACCTCCGAGGATGGCAAGTATCAGATCGCTTTCGTTACTGACGTGGGCCAGCTGAAGGACAAGTCCTTCAACCAGGGCACCTTCGACGGCGTGAAGCTGTACGCTGCCGAGGCCGGCAAGTCCTACAAGTACTATCAGCCCGCCGGCGGCAATGAGGCCACCGACGACGACCGTTACGACGCCATGAAGCTGGCTGCCGATAACGGCGCTGAAGTGGTTGTCTGCGCAGGCTTTATGCAGGAAAAGGCTCTGGCGAAGGCCGCCGAGGAGTTCCCCGATGTCAAGTTCGTGTTCATTGACGGCTGGGCGATGGGCCGTACCAATGTGGCGGGCATTAACTTCCAGGAAGAGCAGTGCGGCTACCTGGCCGGCTACGCTGCCGTGAAGGAAGGCTACACCAAGCTGGGCTTCTCCGGCGGCGGCGGCGGCACCAACGCTGCTTGCAACCGTTACGGCTATGGCTTCGTGCAGGGCGTCGATGCTGCTGCCAAGGAGCTGGGCGTAAAGGTTGAGATGAACTACTCCTGGCTGTACGGTTCCAACTTCTCCGCTTCCAACGAGCTGCAGACCATGGCTGCCGGCTGGTATCAGACCGGTACCGAGGTCATCTTCGCCTGCGGCGGCGCTATGTTCCAGTCCATCTCCGCTGCTGCCTCCGCTGAGGACGGCGCCGTCATCGGCGTGGACGTTGACCAGTCCTACGAGTCCCCCGCCGTTATCACCTCCGCTATGAAGGGCATCGGCGAGGCTGCTATGCAGGCTCTGAAGGCTGCTGAGACCGAGGAGAGCTGGAATGCCTTCATCGGCGACGGCACGACTTCCATCACCCTGGGCGCCAAGGACAACGCTGTGGGTCTGCCCACCGCCACCTGGTCCCTGGAAGGCTGGAGCGTCGAGGAGTACGAGGCTATGCTGGCTGACATCGTTGCCGGTAAGATCACCATCGACAACGCCGATGTTCCCGAGCCCGCTTCCACCGAGAACGTCACTGTGAACATTGTAAAGTAATTTCCCCATAACCCCTTACCGGCACAGCTTCGGCTGTGCCGGTATTTTTTTGTTTTTGGGTGTACTTTTTCTCCCCAATAACGGCCAATATAGGGACCGAAACTTCATATTTTAGACATAAAATTGTTTTTTCGTCACAATTTATCAATATTTTCTTGCAATTCTTTCGTTGGTAATGTATAATTATCGTATGCGGAAATGTGCATAATCTGGGAAGGAGGACAACCACGATGGATTCAGAATACATTATTGAAATGCTGAATATCCGAAAAGAATTTCCGGGCATTGTAGCCAATGACGATATTACGCTGCAGCTGCGCCGGGGTGAGATCCACGCCCTGCTGGGAGAAAACGGCGCCGGTAAGTCCACGCTTATGTCTGTGCTGTTCGGTCTGTATCAGCCGGAGGCAGGAGAAATCAGAAAGAACGGCCAGACGGTCAGGATTCACAACCCCAACGACGCCACCGCTTTGCACATTGGCATGGTGCACCAGCACTTCAAGCTGGTGGATGTGTTTACCGTCCTGGACAATATTATCCTGGGTGCGGAGGATACCAAGCTGGGCTTCCTGCAAAAGAAGGTCGCCCGGAAGAAGGTTCAGGAGCTGTCGGAGAAGTACAAGCTCCAGGTGGACCTGGACGCCAAGGTGGAGGACATCACCGTGGGTATGCAGCAGCGTACCGAAATTCTGAAAATGCTCTACCGGGACAATGAGATCCTGATTTTTGACGAGCCCACCGCCGTGCTCACCCCTCAGGAAATTGACGAGCTGATGGAGATTATGCGGGGCTTTGCCAAGGAAGGCAAGTCCATCCTCTTCATTACCCACAAGCTCAATGAGATTATGGCGGTGGCGGACCGGTGTACCGTTCTGCGGAAGGGTAAATGCGTCGGCACCGTCAACATTGCCGACACCAATCAGCAGGAGCTGTCCAACATGATGGTGGGCCGTCCGGTGCAGCTGCAGGTGGAGAAGATGCCTGCAAAGCCCGGCGATGTGATCCTGGATGTGCAGAACCTGACGGTTCACGCCAAAAACAGCAAGAAAAACGCTGTCCACGATGTGTCCTTCCAGGTTCGCGGGGGAGAGATCGTGTGTATTGCCGGTATTGACGGCAACGGTCAGTCGGAACTGGTATACGGCCTGACCGGTCTGGAAAAGACCGCCGGCGGTCACGTTACCCTCTGCGGCAAGGACATCTCCAAGGCCAGCGTCCACAAGCGCAGCGAGGCGGGCATGAGCCATATCCCCGAGGACCGGCACAAGCACGGCCTGGTGCTGGACGACACCCTGGAAAACAACATTGTACTCCAATCCTTCCAGGAGCCCCGGTTCCAGAAGCTGGGCTTCATCAAGAAGGACGCTGTGCGCCAGTACGCCCAGAAGATTATCGACCAGTACGATGTCCGCAGCGGCCAGGGCCCGGTGACCGTCGCCCGGAGTATGTCCGGCGGTAACCAGCAGAAGGCCATCATCGGCCGGGAAGTGGACCGGGGTCTGCCTCTGCTGATTGCGGTCCAGCCCACCCGTGGTCTGGACGTGGGTGCCATCGAGTACATCCACAAGCAGCTGGTTGCCCAGCGGGATGAGGGCAAGGCGGTACTGCTGGTATCCCTGGAGCTGGACGAGGTTATGAACCTGTCCGACCGGATTCTGGTTATGTATGAGGGGGAGATTGTGGGCGAGTTTGACCCCAAGACGACCACCGTACAGGAGCTGGGCCTTTACATGGCGGGCGCCAAGCGTGACGGAAAAGGAGGAGCCCAGGCATGAAAAACAAACTTTCAGACATTTATGGGAAAGACGGCACGAAAAAGGTACTGGCTTCCCTGATCTCCATCCTGGTAGGCCTGTTTGTAGGTACCATTATTGTGGTGATTGTGGGCCTGACCAAGGATACCATCACCCCCAGCGGTATTTGGGATGGTGTGCGGCTGATTTTCGCCGGCATCTTCTCCACCGGACGGGATGCTGCCGGTAATCTTTCCTGGGGATACAATCCTCAGTCCGTGGGCAATATGCTCTTCCGTGCCACGCCCCTGATTATGACCGGCCTTTCTGTGGCAGTTGCCTACAAAACCGGCCTGTTCAACATCGGTGCCCCCGGCCAGTACCTGATGGGTACCATGGCCTCTTTGATGATTGCCCTGGGTATCCCCTCCGAAGTGGTGCCTGCAGGAATCATCTGGGTTCTGGCTTTCCTGGGCGGCTGCCTGGCCGGCGCTCTGTGGGGCTGCATCCCCGGCCTGCTGAAAGCACTGCTGAACATCAACGAGGTTCTGGCCTGTATCATGACCAACTGGCTGGCTGCCAACCTGGTCACCTGGGCCTTTGACGTGAGCAACTTCAAGAACATGGTGGAAAACACCAAGGCTGGCTACATCTACAAGACCACCTTCAACGGTGTGGAAACCCCCAAGCTGGGACTGGATAAGATCTTCCCCGGCTCCCAGGTCAATGGCGGCATTCTCATTGCCATCGTAATCGCCATTGCCATGTATATCCTCATCAACAAGACCACCCTGGGCTACCAGCTGAAGGCCTGCGGCTCCAACCGCCATGCCGCCCGGTATGCCGGCATCAATGACAAGCGGAACATCGTTCTGTCCATGGCCATTGCCGGTGCCCTGTCCGGCGGCGGCGCTGCCCTGTACTGGCTGGCCGGCAACACCGAGTTCTACTGGTCCACCTACCAGTCCCTCCCCGCCATCGGCTTCAACGGCATCCCCGTGGCCCTGCTGGCAGTGTGTAACCCCATCGGCGTCATCTTCACCGGCAGCTTCATGGCTATGCTGGACATTGTGGGTCAGCAGCTCACCGGCTACACCGCCTACAACGAGTATATTACCGATGTAATCATTGCGGTGATTGTGTATCTGAGTGCATTCTCCCTGGTCATCCGCATGGCTCTGACCAGAAAGCCCAAGGCCAGGAAAGAGAAGATTGAAACGAAGCCTGTGGCAGAGAAGAAACCGGATTCCCAGGCGGAAGGAGGCGAGGAAGCATGACATTTCTGATTCAGCAAACCTTACTGTATGCGGTTCCGCTTATGATTGTGGCTTTGGCCGGTGTATTCGCTGAACGCAGCGGTATCATCAACCTGGCCCTGGAAGGTATTATGATTTTCGGTGCCTTCATCGGTGTGCTGTTTGTTCACAGCATGCAGAACCTGGAGGTATTCACCACCGCCGCCCGGGAGGGTGACTGGCTCACCCTGCAGGGTCTGGAGCTGTTGGCAATGGTGGTAGCAGCGATTATGGGCGCCATTTTCTCCCTGCTTCTGTCCTTTGCCTCCATCAACCTCCGGGCTGACCAGACCATCGGCGGTACTGCTCTGAACCTGTTGGCTCCGGCTCTGGTGCTGTTCCTCATCCGGGTGCTGGCAAACCAGAACACCCTGCAGATGCAGACCGGCGACGCCGCCTCCTGGTTCATGATCAAGAAGTCCACCTTCGGCGTGAAGAAGTCCGTGGATTGGGGCTTCTTCGGGGAGACCTTCCTGAATAAGGTATACATTGCCACTTATATCTGCATCATCATCTTCATTGTGCTGGCCATTATCCTGTATAAGACCAAGTTCGGTCTGCGGCTCCGTTCCTGTGGTGAGAATCCCCAGGCAGCTGACAGCCTGGGCATCAATGTGTATAAGATGCGGTATATCGGCACCACCATCTCCGGCGCTCTGGCCGGTATGGGCGGCTTTGTCTACTCCCTGACCACTGCCAACTGCACCGCCAACGGTGACGTGGCTGGCTTCGGCTTCCTGGCTCTGGCAGTTATGATTTTCGGTAACTGGAAGCCTCTGAACATCGCCGGCGCATCCCTGCTCTTCGGCCTGTTCAAGTGTATTGCCGCAGCCTACAGCTCCATCGACATCAACGGCGACGGTGTGTACTGGCTGGCAGAAATTGGCATCAGCTCCCATCTGTACCGGATGCTCCCCTACCTGGTTACCCTGGTGGTTCTGGCCTTCACTTCCAAGAAGTCCCGGGCACCCAAGGCAGAGGGTATCCCCTACGACAAAGGCTCCCGATAATATGCAAAAAGGGCATCTCAAATTGAGATGCCCTTTTCCTTTTGGAGTCTGCATAAACTACACCTTATGGGTGAGTCTTCCGATGATTTCCAGAATTTGGCTGCAAACCTCCCGCTCCTGCTGGGCAAGACGCAAAAATACCTGGCCGTACTCCGGGTCGGCACCTCTGGCTTCGTACTCTGCAAGGCAGCGCATCTTGTTGCCGTAGCACCGGCGCAGGGTCACCTCCACCGGCTCCTCCTGGGGCGGCAGGCTTTTGGCGCTGTAATGCTTGCCGGTGGCCAGGGTGTAAATCCCCTTGAGGCAGGCGGTATGGGACTGGCACTGGGTGAAAAGGTTGTGGAGCTGTGTCCCCTCCCGTCCTCCCAGCCGCCGGGACAGATATAAGTAGGTGGCAGCCTCCTGCCATTGCAGGGCAATCAGGCCCTTGAGACTCTCCGGGTCAAACAGAGCCGCCGGCTCCTTCACCCGCTGCCACACCTGGGCAAATGCATCATTGGGTTTGGTTTTCATATTCTGCTCACTCCTTCCGGCATCCAGTATACCCCGTCGGTCAAGGGAAAAAACCGGGGTTTTTGTCGAAAAAAATACCGGAAACCCCCTTTTCTTTCTCGCTCATTTGTGCTATAATGGCCAAAAAGGAAAGGAGGCGCCGCCTATGCCCAAGACAAACCCCAGAGAAGAACAGGTTTTGAACTTTATCCGGGAATTTTCGGCGGAAAACGGCTATGCCCCGTCCATCCGGGAGATTTGCGCCGGGGTGGGGCTGCGCTCCACCGCCTCCGTAAACTACCACCTGAAAAATTTGCAGCAGAAGGGACTGCTCACCCTGGGGGAGAAGGGCCGCAAGCGTGCCATCGCCGCTCCCCAGCGCCCGGGGCAGATTCCCCTCATCGGCACCGTCACCGCCGGCCTCCCTATCCTGGCTCTGGAGAACCGGGAGGGCACCATCAGCTGGGACGGGGATCCCACTTGCTTTGCCCTCCGGGTCCGGGGGGACAGCATGATAAACGCCGGGATTTTCTCCGGGGATGTGGTGGTAGTCCGCCCCCAGCCCACCGCCGACGACGGTCAGATTGTGGTGGCCCGGCTGGAGGATGAGGCCACCGTCAAGCGCCTGCGCCGCCACGACGGGCAAATCTGGCTCATGCCGGAAAACGAGGCCTACGCCCCCATCGACGGCACCTACGCCCAGATTGTGGGTGTGGTAAAGGCCCTGGTTCGGGAATATTGAGCAAACAGCCGAAGGAATAAATTCCTTCGGCTGTTTTTTGCCTGTTTGTACCTTTCTGCCCCACAGTTGGGAGAAAAAATTCACATTTTTCCCATAGCGTATCCCGGGAAGGTGTGGTATAATGTTTTTAAGTATACCATATTGGGAGCGTATTGCTATGCTGGAATTGTTAGCCCCGGCTGGGTCCATGGAATCCCTCCGGGCCGCCGTCCAGAACGGCGCCAATGCCGTTTATCTGGGCTGCGGTATCTATAACGCCCGCCAGGGCGCAAAAAACTTCACCCCCCAGGCACTGACCGAGGCGGTGAAGTACTGCCATGTCCGGGATGTGGCAGTCCACCTTACTTTGAATACTCTGGTGTCTGACAAGGAGACCCAGGAGCTTGTCCAACTGATTCGCCATGCCGCCCAGAGCGGTGTGGATGCCTTTATCGTGCAGGATCTGGGGGTAGTGCGGCTGTGCCGTCAGATTGCCCCCCACATCCCCATCCACGGCTCCACCCAGATGACCATTCACTCCCTGCCGGGGGTGCTCCTTTGCGCCGCCTGGGGATTGAGCCGGGTGGTGCTCAGCCGGGAGCTGAGCCGGGAGGAGATTCGCTACATCTGCCAGAACTCCCCCATTGAAATCGAGGTATTTGGCCATGGCGCTCTGTGTATGTGCTATTCCGGTCAGTGCTACCTCTCCGCCGCCATCGGCGGCCGCTCCGGCAACCGGGGACGGTGCGCCCAGCCCTGCCGCCAGAGCTACGGCTACGGCCGTTGGCAGAATCAGTACCCCCTGAGCCTGAAGGACAGCTGTCTGGTGCGGGAGCTGAAGGAGCTGGAACAGATGGGCGTTGCCTCCTTGAAGCTGGAGGGACGGATGAAGCGGCCTGAGTATGTGGCGGCGGTCACCGGAATTTACCGGAAGGCCCTGGATACCCACATGGTCACCCGGGACATGGAAAAGACCCTGCTGGATGCCTTCAACCGCCAGGGCTTTACCCAGGGCTATTACGACGGCAATTTGGGCGGAGAAATGTTCGGCGTCCGGGAGGACACCCGGGAAAATGCCGCCTTTTTCAAGGAACTGCGCCAGACCTATGAAACCGGGGAAACCCCTCTGGTTCCCATCCGCTTTCAGGCGGTGGTTCGCCCCGGCCTTACCCAGCTGACGGTGATTGACCCCCAGAACCGGGTCTGCACCGCCCAGGGCCCTGCCCCGGAGACAGCTCGGGTTGCGGAGCTGACAAAAGAGGTGCTTATCGCCCGGCTGACCAAGACCGGGGGCACCCCCTACCGTTGTGTGGAAGCAGCGGTGGAGATTGAGCCGGGACTGTCCCTCTCCGCCTCCGCCATCAACGGTCTGCGGCGGGACGTGCTGAACCAGCTTACTGCCCTGCGGGCCCGGCGGGATGTGCCGGCTCTGGGCCGTCCGGAGCGGATTCCCAACTATCGCACCCCCCAGGAGCCCCCGGCCTACAACATCCAGGTGACCACCAAAGACCAGATTACCGGCAGACTCCTGAAAATGCAGCCGAACCTTCTTTATGTGCCCCTGCACCTGCTGACGGAGGACGCCGCCTTTACCCGGGACTTGGTGAAAAAAGTGCGGGTATGCCCGGTGCTTCCCAGAGTGGTTCACGACGGCGAGCTGGCCCGGCTGAAGGAGCAGCTGCGGAGCCTGCGGGCTCTGGGCATCCGGGAGGCCTTGGTGGGAAATCTGGGGTTGCTTCTTCCGGTGCGGGAGTGCGGAATGCATCCCCGGGGGGACTTTGGTCTTAACATCTACAATTCCGCGGCCCTGCAATCCATCCGGGAGATGGAACTGCGGTCCCAGTGCCTGAGCTTTGAAATGACCCTGCCCCAGATTCGGGACGCCAAAAAGGGACTGCCCTGCGAGATTCTGGCCTATGGGCGGCTGCCTCTCATGATTACGGAAAACTGCCTCATCCGGGGCCGCACCGGTCAGTGCACCTGCCACTTAGGCTCTGCCAAGCTGGTGGACAAGACCGGCAGCGAATTTCCCGTAATCCGGGACGGCAACACCTGCCGCAGCGTCCTGCTCAACGGCAAGAAACTCTACTGGCTGGACCGGCAGGAGGATCTGGCACGGCTGGGCCTGTGGGCCGTGCGGCTGTACTTTACCACAGAGAATCCCCAGGAGGTTGACCGGGTGCTGTCCGCCTGCCGCAGCGGCGAGGCCATGGACCCGGGTTCCTGCACCAGAGGGCTGTACCTCCGGGGTCTGCAATAAAAGGAGCGAACCATGAAGTGTATTTTAGCGTCCCAGTCTCCCCGACGTCGGGAGCTGATGGAACATTTGGATATTCCCTTCACCGTGTGTCCTGCGGACATTGATGAAACCATGGATTTGTCCCGGGACCCCCGGCAGGAGGTTGCCCGGGTAAGCCTCCATAAGGCCAGAGCCGTCCCCGCAGAGCCCCAGGATGTGGTCATCGGAGCGGACACCATTGTGGTGTGCGACGGCCGGGTGCTGGGTAAGCCCCACTCCCCCCAGGAGGCGGAGGAAATGCTCCGGCTCCTCTCCGGCAGAACCCATGAGGTGATGACGGGCTTAAGCGTTATTCGGGGCAGCCGGGAAAAGGTGCTGACCCAGGTGACCAAAATCCGCTTCCGGCAGCTGTCGGACAGGGAGATTTCCCGGTATGTAGCCGGGGGCGAGCCCATGGACAAGGCGGGTGCCTACGGAATCCAGGGCGGCGCTGCTCTGTTTGTGGAGGAGATTCAGGGAGATTACTTTAATGTGGTGGGGCTTCCCCTGTGCCCGTTGGGGCAGATTCTGGAGGAGTTGGCCCCGGAGCTTTGGGAGGCACAGCCATGAGACATTTCTTTACCACCAAAATCAAGATTGTACTGCTGGCGGCGGTGCTGATTGCCGCCGTGTCCGCTGTGGTGCTGAGCCTGACAGGCAACAGCTACCCCAGCACCGTTGTTCAGGGCATTCTGGCCCCTCTCCGGGCGGGTGCCACCCACCTGACCGCCCAGGCGGAGAAGCTTTATGACTATATTTTCTCCTACGAGTCATTGCTGGCGGAAAACGAAGCCCTCAAGGAGCAGCTGAGCCAGATGGAGGACCAGGCCCGGCAGGCTGCCGCCCTCACCAAGGAAAATCAGGCCCTCCGGGATGCCCTGGAGCTGAAACAAAATAACGAAGGCTACAAGATGGTGGATGGCTACATCATCTCCTGGAGTTCCAACGACTGGAGCAGCACCTTCACCATCAACCAGGGCACCAACGCAGGCATTGCCGAAGGCATGTGCGCCATCACCGCCAACGGCGAGGTGGTGGGTCTGGTGACCGAGGTGGGGAGCAACTATGCGGTAATCAAAACCGTGCTGGACTCCTCCCTGGAAATCAGCGCCACCATCGTATCCTCCGGCTACAACGGCATGGTGAAGGGCGGCTACTCTACCGACCACCCGGATTTGCTGCGGATGAACTACCTCCCCAGCTCCGCCACCATCCGAAACAACGACCAGGTGGTGACCACCGGTTCCACCGTCTATCCCCGGAACCTGATTCTGGGCTATGTGGTGGACGCAGGCTTTGACGATACGGGCGTTGCCAAGTACGCCCTGCTGGAGCCCGCCGCCGACATCGGTGCTTTGGACCAGATTTTCATTATCACCGAATATAACGTGGAGTAAGTCCCATGAAGAAGAAAAAAAACGAATTCAAAAAGGATAAGCTGGAAGCCCCATGGCTCAGCCGGCTGTACCTGACCCAGAAGCAGCGCCGGGCCTTCTACACCTGGGCGCTGATGGCGCTTCTGCTTCTGGTGATTTCGGTTTTGCAGGATGTGGTGCTTTGCCGGCTGCGGATTTATGACGCCGCTACGGATCTGGTGCCCTGTGTGATTTTCCTCATTGCCATCATCGAAGGTTCCCAGAACGGCAGTGTCTTTGCCCTGTGCGCCGGGATGTTCTACCAGTTTTCCGGCTCCGCCCCGGGAGGCTACACCCTGGTACTGGTTACCGCCATTGCCATCGGCGCCGCCATCTTCCGCCAGAGCTACCTGCAAAAGAGCTTCGGCGCCGCCCTGCTGACCACAGGTCTGGCGGTTTTTGCTTATGAGCTTCTGAACTTTGCCCTGGGCTGGGCCACCGGCCTGACCGTCTTCAGCCGGCTTCCCGGCTTCCTCATCACCGCAGTGCTGACCCTTGTGGCTGTGCCGCTTTTGTACCCTGTTGTCCTGTCTATTGCAGCCATAGGAGGAGATATATGGAAAGAATAACCCGTTTTCGTGCCGGTATTGTGCTGCTGCTGTTCGTAGCTTTGATTGGATTTTATATTTACCGCCTGTATGACGAGCAGATTATCAAAACCGGCGGCGGCAGCATCAGCAACGAAACCACTTTCACCACCCTGACCCGGGTAAAAGCCGCCCGGGGTGAAATTCTGGACCGGAACGGCAACGTTCTGGTGAGCAACCGGGCCAGCTATGACCTGGTGATTAACCACTATGTGCTGGTGTCCGCCAAAGGCACCAACGATTATCTGTACCAGCTGGTAAAGCTGTGCCAGGAGCTGGGCATCGCGTATAACGAGCACTTCCCCATCTCCCAGGAGCGGCCCTTTACCTACACCTTGGAGGAGTATAACTCCGCCTACCAGGGGTATTTTCAGGAATATCTGAAATATATGGACGGTCTGGACTCGGATATCACCGCCCCCCTGCTGATTGAAACCCTCCGGGAGGTTTACGGCCTGCCGGCGGAGTGGTCCGATGAGGACGCCCGGCTGGTCATTGGCCTGCGGTATGAGCTGGCCCTGCGTAACTGCGTCCCCTCCATGGCAAACTATGTGTTCCTTAACGACGTGAGCCAGGAGGAGATGGCAGCCATCGGAGAGCTGAACATCCCCGGCATGAACGTGGAAGCCTCCACCGTCCGGGAATATCAGACGGAATATGCCGCCCATATTCTGGGCTTTGTAGGCGCCATGTCCGCCGAGCAGTGGGAGTACTACAAGCAGTTCGAGGAGTACTCCATGGACGCCCAGGTGGGGCAGGCAGGCTTTGAGGCGGCCTTTGAGGAGTATCTCCACGGCGTGGACGGCTGGCGTATGGACACGGTGAACCAGGACGGAACCCTGGTTTCCTCGGAATATCTGGTGGAGCCCAAGGCCGGCTCCAACGTCCAGGTAACCATTGACATCGTTCTCCAGGGCATTGCGGAGGAATCTTTGGCCCGGCACATGGAGGAGCTGCGGAACAACGAAAACCCCAATGCGGACGGCGCAGACGCAGAAGGTGCCGCCGTGGTGGCCATGGACCCCAATACCGGGCAGGTGCTGGTGTGCGCCAGCTACCCCACCTATGACCCGGCTACCTATTTTGAGAACTACAACGAGATCCTGAAAGATCCCCTGACCCCCCTGTTCAACCGGGCTCTGGATGCCACCTACCCCCCCGGCTCCGCATACAAGCCTGTGATGGTGGTAGCGGCCATTGACTCCGGCCTGATCAACTCCGCCACCCTCATTGAGGACAAGGGTATTTTTGACCCGGACAACAGCCCGGACAACAAGTACAAAGACTTCGAACCCACCTGTCTGACCTATGCGCTTCTGGGCTATGCCCACGGGGAAATCAACGCCGCTCAGGCTTTGAAGGTATCCTGCAACTACTTCTTCTATGAGCTGGGCGACCGGATCAAGCTGTCCATCATGGACAACACCGGCAAGATGATGGGCCTGGGAGAGTCCACCGGCATTGAGCTGCCGGAATCCACCGGCCACCGGGCCAATGCAGAGACCAAGGCAGAGCTGTTTGAAGGAGAAGACGGCAGCTGGTACCAGGGCGACCAGATTCTGGCAGCCATCGGTCAGTCGGAGCATCGGTTCACCCCCATGCAGCTGTGCGTATATGTCTCCACTCTGGCCACCCAGGGAGACCGGTACCGGGCAACCTTCCTGAACCGGATCGTATCCTCTGATAACCGGAGCCTTCTGAAGGAGAGCCAGGTGGAGCTTATGAGCCATCTGGACATCTCTGATGAGGCCTATATGTCCTATATGCAGGGTATGTGCATGGTTACCCAGGAGTCGGGCGGTACTGCCTATTCCGTTTTCCGGGACTACCCCATCCAGGTGGCAGGCAAGACCGGTACGGCAGAAACGGACAAGGAAGGCAAATCCGACAACGGTTCCTTCATCTGCTTTGCCCCGGCCTACGACCCGGAAATCGCCATTTCCGTGTACGGCGAACAGGCCGGTCACGGTGTCTCTGTGACTGTCGTAGCCAAGGACATCCTGGACTCTTATTTTGAAGTAGGGGCTCCTGCAGATGTGAACAGCTACGAAAACAAGTTAAGCTAAGGAATCTCTGAACAAATCGTCTGCGGCTGGAAAGCTTATCTTTTTCGCCAGCCATGCAGAATGAAAAACAGGAAATACATACAGTATTCCCCTGTTTTCCATTCTTTTGTCTGACAAAAAATCTC
>DVGG01000017.1 GCA_018712825.1 Candidatus Faecousia excrementipullorum
CACTATTCCCTAAAAAACCTTCCCCTTTCCACATGGGTTCGTACTTTGGGAAAGTGCCTGCTGTGTATCCCTCAGTCACGGCTGCGCCGTGCCAGCTCCCTTTGACAAGGGAGCCTTTGGGGTGCACAGACCAAAGCCCCCCTTGCTAAAGGGGGGTGCCTCGGCACCGCCGAGGCGGGGGGATACCCAGGCTCCGCCTGGGTACTTCTTACCTATTCCCTCTTCACTATTCCCTAAAAAACCTTCCCCTTTCCACATGGGTTCGTACTTTGGGAAAGTGCCTGCTGTAGAATCCCTCAGTCACGGCTGCGCCGTGCCAGCTCCCTTTGGCAAGGGAGCCTTTGGCTGCACTGCCGATACCGGGCGGGTCAGGGAAGTAACGATTCCCAGAAGGCCGCCGTGGGCATTGACAGCGGCGGCACGCCGCCCCTTTGACAAGGGAGCCTTTGGGGGCGCAAAAAAAGTGCCCGTTGCAAAGGGGGTTGCAACGGGCTGGATTTTATTTGGAGAGCAGGAGCTTGTCGTCTGCTTCGTCGGAGCCGCTGGCCCGGTTGAAGAGGCCGAGAAGCTCCTCCACCGTCAGCTTGTTCTTCTCCTCCCCGGCTACGTCCACCAGGATTCTGCCGTCGTACATCATAATCAGGCGGTTGCCGTAGGCGATGGCATCTTTCATATTGTGGGTAATCATCAGGGTGGTGAGGCTGTCCCGCTCCACAATCCGCTGGGTGACTTCCAGCACCTTGGCGGCGGTCTTGGGGTCCAGGGCGGCGGTGTGCTCGTCCAAAAGAAGAAGCTTCGGCTTCTGCAAGGTTGCCATCAGCAGGGTCAGTGCCTGGCGCTGACCGCCGGAGAGGAGCCCCACCTTGGCGGTGAGCCGGTCCTCCAGTCCCAGCCCCAAAATTTTCAACTGCTCCCGGTACCCTTCCCGCTCTGCCCGGGTGATGCCGGGACGGAGGGTGCGGGGCTTGCCCCGGCGGGCGGCCAGGGCCAGATTTTCCTCAATCTGCATGGAGGCGGCGGTGCCCATCATAGGGTCCTGGAACACCCGGCCGATGAACTTCGCCCGCTTATGCTCCGGCAGGGCGGTGACATCCACCCCGTCAATGGAGATGCTCCCGGAATCCACCGGGCAGACCCCCGCCACCGTGTTCATGAGGGTGGACTTGCCTGCGCCGTTGCCCCCGATGACCGTCACAAAGTCCCCGGGCTTTAAGTGGAGGCTTACCCCCCGGAGGGCTATCTTCTCGTTCACCGTTCCCGGGTTGAAGGTCTTTATAATGTTGTTAATTTCCAGCATTTGGTACCTCCTTGGAAGCCTTTCTGGGGCGCAGGTTCTTCTGCCAGTAGGGAACCGCCAGGAACACCGCCACAATCAGGGCGGAGAACAGCTTCAGGTAGTTGGTGTTGATGTTCAGCACGCTGATGACGAACTGGACAACCAAATAGTAGAGGATTGCGCCCAGGCTCACCGCCATAAGCTTCAGGCCGAAATTCCGGAAGAGTCTGCCGAAGAGCACCTCTCCGATGATGATGGCGGCAAGGCCGATGACGATGGCGCCTCTGCCCATGTTGATTTCCGCAAAGCCCTGGTACTGGCACAAAAGAGCCCCGGAGAGGGCTACCAGGCCGTTGGAAATCACCAGGCCTAACAGCTTACTGACGTTTGTGTTGATGCCCTGGGCTCTTGCCATGTGGGCGTTGGCGCCTGTTGCCCGGATGGCACTGCCCTTCTCCGTGCCGAAGAACCAGTAGAGAATCCCAATCACCAGAGCGGTAGCCGCACACACCACCAGCACCGGGTACATATAAAAGGGCTTTTCTCCCTTGGTGACCTCCTTCAAAAACCGGAGGGAAACCAGCAGGCTGTGCTGGTTCACATCCAGCCGCTGGGTGGCGCTCATGTCCATAATGGCCAGATTCACCGACCACAGCCCCAGCTGGGTGAGGATGCCCGCCAGAATCGCCGGGATGCCGCACTTGGTGTGAAAAAAGCCTGTGACCGCCCCGGCAAGCATTCCCGCCAGAATTGCCGCCCCCATGGCGACCCACACATTTCCGCCTGAGAGCATCACCATCACGCACACGGCGCCGCCGGTACAGAAGGAGCCGTCCACCGTCAGATCCGACAGCTCCAGCACCTGATAGGTCAGGTACAGGCCAATGGCCATAATGCCCCAGATTAAGCCCTGGGTAACGGCACCGGGCAGGGCGTTGACAAAGCTGGTCATGGCAAAACCTCCTGTTTTTTACTTCTCGATGGGGGTGTAGCCCTCAGGGGGTGTCAGCCCCAGGGCGTCGCAGATCTCCTGGTTATACACATAGGTGGTGTTGGCGGCGTATTCAATGGGCATCTGGCTGATGTCTGCCTCGCCGCTCAGAATCTTTGCCGCCATCTTGCCGGTGGCTACCCCCAAATCATAATAGCTGATGGACAGGGCCGCCACGCCGCAGCCGGAGCAGATGCCCGACTCACCGGCGATGATGGGAACCCCCGCAGGACGGCAGATGCCGTCAATGACGCCGGTGGCGTTGGCAACGGCGTTGTCCGTGGGGACATAAATCACATCCGACTCGCTGGCGCACTTTTCCGTCACCGCCGCCAAGTCGTTGGTGTCTGCAAAGGAGTAAAGGTTCGTGGTATAGCCCAGAGCCTCCAGCTCCCGGCTCACCACCTCCACCTGGTACTGAGAGTTGGGCTCGGCGGAGCAGTAAAGAAGCCCCACGGTCTTGGCTTCCGGGAACCATTCCTTCACCATGGCCGCCTGCTTGTCAAGAGGTGCCAGGTCGGAGGTGCCGGACACGTTGCCTCCCACCAGGCCGTCGAAGTTTTCAATCTTCAAAGCGGTGCCGTACTCCGTGACGGAGGTGCCCAGCACCGGAATGTCCGCCGTGGCGGTGGCTGCCGCCTGCAAAGCTGCGCTGCCGTTGGCCATAATGAGGCTGACCTCGTCGGACACAAAGGTGTTCACAATGGTGGCGCAGGTATTGGGGTCACCGGAGGCGTTTTGCAGCCGGAACTCCACCTTGTCCTCCCCCAGGGCTTCTTTCAGGCCGTCCTGGAAGCCCTGGGTGGCAGCGTCCAGAGCCGGGTGCACCGCCTGCTGGCAGATGCCCACCACATATTTCCCCTCCTCCTCACCGCAGGCCGTCATAGACAGACCCAGCAGCAGCACCAGAGCCAAAGCAATCCATTTTTTCATGTTCTATCTCCCTTTCTCCCCCCGGGGGTATTATTGGTTTACTATACCACCATTCCCCCCAGCCGTCAATGGAAAAACACATAATAATGCGAAAATGTATGCAATTTTTCCCTGTAGAAAAAACACCTGTTTCTCCTGTGAAAATTTTTCCGTATATATGCAGGGTTTATTCCGTGTTTTATGTATAATTATACATATCCTGAGCAGAAAGAGATGCCTGCAACCCAAAGCCCCCCTTGCTAAAGGGGGGTGGTTTGGCGGAGCCAAACCGGGGGGATAAAAGGCCGGCAGGTTTCCACATGGGTTTGTTCTATCGGAAAGTGCCTGCAGTGAATCCCTCAGTCACGGCTTCGCCGTGCCAGCTCCCTTTAGCAAGGGAGCCTTTGGTGCAGTGCCCGCGGACAATGCGCACGGTAACTTTCTACTACTCGTTACTGCCCCTCCAGCGCTCGGTATCGTTACTGCGGTGCAGTAGGTGCATAGACCAAAGCCCCCCTTGCTAAAGGGGGGTGCCTCGGCAACGCCGAGGCGGGGGGATTCCGTGGCCAAGGCCACGGAACTTATTCACTATTCACTATTCACTTTTCACTAAAAAACCTTCCCCTTTCCACATAGGTCTGTGGTTATAGGAAATGCCAACTGTGAATCCCTCAGACGCCTTCGGCGCCAGCTCCCTTTGGCAAGGGAGCCTTTGGGCAGTGCCGATACCGGGTGGGTCAGGGAAGTAACGATACGAAGAAAGCCGCCGTGCGCATTGACAGCGGCGGCACGCCGCCCCTTTGGCAAGGGAGCCTTTGGGCGGGTGCAACTGGGAAAGTGCTATGGTTTTCACTGGTAAACTTAAAAAAGAGGAAGAACCCCCGGTTTTGGGGGTTCTCCCTCGTTTTCAATTCCTTTTCAATTTTCTGTTTTCTCAGCCGCCGTACATTTGGGCGATGGCCTCGTAGACCGTGGAATCGAAGGGGCCGGAGAGGCCGACCTTTTTCAGGTTCTCCTGGAAGCCCAGCTCCATATCCAAATCCTTCAGAAGATGGCCGTAGATTTCATAGGCCTTTTCCCTGTCCTGGGAGGCGATGGTGTAGAGGTTCAGGGCCGCCACGTCGGACATGGCGTAGCTTACATAATACACCGGGCTTTCCATCACCACCAGCCGCCAGTAGGACTGGAAGTCCGTCAGGAAGTTGTTTACAAAGTCCACGCCGCCGTAAGCCTGGCAGACCTCCTCCGCCACGGCGTCAAAGTCCTCCCGGGTGTAGCCGGACACGTCGGTGGTGTAAATCCGCTCCTCGAAATCGTCCACCATGAAGGACACCAGGATGGTGCACATATCCATATACATCTTATAGTCCCGGATGACGGCGTAAACATTGGGGTCCAGCTCCTCCCGGACCTGGTTCATAAACAGCCATTCGTTGCCCTGGGAGTGAAGCTCCGCCAAATCCATGGGGCAGGCATTGAGATCCAGGTTCAGGGTGCTGGCATAGTGGCCCATCTCGTGCACCAGGGTGAGGGTTCCGTCATAGCCGGGGCCAAAGTAGCAGATGGCATCCTCCCCGATGTTCACCGTGAAGGCACCCTCCTTGGCTCCGGTGCTGTCGGCGAAAATCGCCCGGTCATACTGCCACAGGTGGTTCATCACCTCCTGCAAATCCTCCGGCAGGCTGTCAATGTAGAGATTTACATAATCCTTGTCCGTATCCTGGTAGCTTTCCTCCATGAAGGCAATCACCACCTGCTGTTCTGCCTGGGTCAGGCCCTGGAAGCCCAGGGCAAACTCCTGCAAAATGGCAGGCACCGTGGGCACCAGGTACTCTATGGCATAGTCTCTGGCCTTCTGCACCGTATCGGTGGAATAATCCCGGGCGTACACCACATCATAGCCGTAGGTATAGTAGTTGTCATAGCCGTAAATTCTCCCGATGCGGTTGTTATTGGCAATGAGCTTCTGGTACAAAGGGATAATCCCCTCAGCCAGCTCCCCCTGGGACAGAGCCTGATACTCCACCACCAGTTCCTCGTTCTCCTTTTCCAGCTGGGCAATCTCCGAGGTGTAGGCGCCGAGCATCTCCAGCTCCTCCTCCGTCCAGTCCGCAAACAGCACATCCTTGATGGGGCTCTCCGATGCGTTCACCTCCCGGAGCATGAGCATCATGGCATCATATGCCTTCGTCAGCTTGTCCGTGGCCTCCAGGTGAAGCTTCGTGGCTTCCTCATCGGTCTGGTCCCGGGAGTAGTTCACAAAGGCGATGGTCTGCTGCTTCTGGATATACTCGTACTGCGCATCCAGAGAGTCGCTGAGTTCTTCCAGCCCCTCCCGGTCGGTGCCCTCCAGGGCCATGGTCTTGCAGCTTTCCAAATCGGCGTAATACTTGTCCAGTTCCTCCTGGGTCAGGGTGTATACCAGAAGTTCCTCCGCCGAGGGCAGGTCCTCAGCAGGTTCCGTGGTTTCCGTGGCCTCCGTGGTTTCCGTGGGTGCCTGGGTTGTTTCCTGGGTGGTGGGCTGGGGTTCCTGGGGCTGGCAGCCCGCCAGCAGACTGATGCTCAGGCACAGGGCCAGAAGCATGGCAATCCATTTTTTCATACTGGGCCTCCTTGATTCTGGGGGCGAAATGCCGCCCTTTGGGATAGGTTCATTGTATCATAACTTCTCCCCTTGTCAACGGCAAGAAAATAAGAATGAGAAGCATTGCCATTTTCTTCAAAACCTATTGCGAAAAGAGGGCTTATCTGTTATACTGTGGTTGACATTATTCTCAAGGAGGACAGCTTTTATGCTGAAGAAAGTAACCGATACCATCTTCTATGTGGGCGCCAACGATCACGAGGTGGATTTGTTTGAGGGCCAGTATGTTGTCCCCAACGGCATGGCCTACAACTCCTACGTGATTCTGGACGACAAGGTGGCTGTGATGGACACCATCGACGCCTCCAAGACCCAGGAGTGGCTGAAGAACATCGCTTCCGCTCTGGGCGGCCGCACCCCCGACTATCTGGTGGTACAGCACATGGAGCCGGACCACGCCGCTTCCGTGGAGGCCTTTGTGAACGCCTGGCCCCAGGTCACTGTGGTGGGCAACGCCAAGACCTTCGTGATGATTCACCAGTTCTTCCCCAACCTGGTGATGGCAAACACCCTGGAGGTGAAGAACCTGGACACCCTGTCTCTGGGCAAGCACACCCTCACCTTTGCCTTTGCTCCCATGGTTCACTGGCCCGAGGTGATGATGACCTACGATTCTTATGACAAGGTGCTCTTCTCCGCCGACGGCTTCGGCAAGTTCGGCGCTCTGGACGCTGACGAGCCCTGGGACGATGAGGCCCGGCGTTACTTCATCGGCATTGTGGGCAAGTACGGCAAGCAGGTGCAGAACATCCTGAAGGTTGCCGCTACCCTGGACATCCAGACCATCTGCCCCCTCCACGGCCCGGTGCTCACCGAAAATCTGGGTCACTATTTGAGGCTCTACGACCTGTGGTCCAGCTACACCCCCGAGACCGAGGGCATCGTGATTGCCTACACCTCCGTCTACGGCCACACCAAGGAGGCTGTGCTTCTGCTGGAGCAGGAGCTGAAGAAGCGGGGCGTTCCCAATGTGGTTGTCCACGACCTGGCCCGTACCGACATGGCCCAGGCGGTTGCCGATGCCTTCCGGTATGAGAAGCTGGTGCTGGCTACCACCACCTACAACGCCGACATCTTCCCCTATATGCGCACCTTCATTGACAAGCTGACGGAGCGTTCCTACCAGAAGCGCACCGTGGCCTTCATCGAGAACGGCTCCTGGGCCCCCACTGCCATGCGGGTCATGACCCAGAAGCTGGGCTGTTCCAAGGACCTGACCATCGCCGAGAACAATGTGACCATCCTCTCCGCCCTGAACGAGGAGACCCGTGCAAAGGTTGTGGCTCTGGCCGAGGAGCTGTCCGCCTCCTACACCCCGGTGCAGGTGCAGGACGACTTCATCGACCCCACGGCCCTGTTTAACATCGGCTACGGCCTGTACGTGGTCACCACCAACGACGGCAAGAAGGACAACGGCCTGATTGTGAACACCGTCACCCAGGTGACCAACACCCCCAACCGGGTAGCCGTCACCGTGAACAAGCTGAACTACTCCTGCGACACCATCGCCAAGACCGGGGTTCTGAACATCTCCACCCTGTCCCAGGACGCCCCCTTTGCCATCTTCCAGCGGTTCGGCTTCCAGTCCGGACGGGATGCAGACAAGTTTGAAGGCTTTGGCCACGTCCAGCGCTCCAGCAACGGCCTGCTGTTTTTGGACAAGTACGCCAACGCCTACATCTCCTGCAAGGTGATTGAGCGGCTGGATCTTCAGACCCACATCATGTTCATCTGCGACGTGACCCAGTGCGTGAACCTCTCCACCCTGGAGACCATGACCTACACCTACTACCAGAAGCACGTAAAGCCCAAGCCCGAGACCGAGAAGAAGGGCTTTGTGTGCAAGATCTGCGGCTATGTCTACGAGGGCGACACCCTCCCCGAGGACTTTATCTGTCCTTTGTGCAAGCACGGCGCTGCGGACTTTGAGCCCATCGGCTGAGGATTGCAAAACAGAAACCCCAAAAAGTGAATGAAAGGAGGGAAAAACCCAAAAACCGGGATTTTCCCTCCTTTTTCCCAATCTTCTCCCCATCCCAGGCACAAGCCTTCAGGAAACGCACACGCCCATAGCTCCCGACGGTCGGGAGCTGCGGCCAGTCGCCGGCGGGCAGTGCCCGCCGGGGTGCCCCCGGTGGCAATTTCGGCGGGCAGTGCCCGCAGCCAATTTCCCACGCCGGGGTGCCCCCGGTGGCAATTTCGCACGGTAATCTTCTACGATTCGTTACTTCCCTAACCCGCCCGGTATCGTTACCGGGTGGAAAAGACGCACGAACCAAAGCCCCCCTTGCTAAAGGGGGGTGCCTCGGCTTGCCGAGGCGGGGGGATTCCTCAGGCTGGCAGGTTTCCACATAGGCTTGTACTTTCGGAAAGTGCCTGCTGTGAATCCCTCAGTCGCCTCCGGCGCCAGCTCCCTTTAGCAAGGGAGCCTTTGGTGCAGTGCCGATACCGGGCGCTGGAGGTGCAGTAGGTGCATAGACCAAAGCCCCCCTTGCTAAAGGGGGGTGCCTCGGCACCGCCGAGGCGGGGGGATTCCGAGGCTGGCAAGTTTCCACATAGGTTTGTACTTCTGGAAAGTTCCCACTGTGAATCCCTCAGTCAAAAATCAAAGATTTTTGCCAGCTCCCTTTGACAAGGGAGCCTTTGGTGCAGTGCCGATACCGGGCGGGTCAGGGAAGTAACGATACGCAGAAAGCCGCCGTGCGCATTGACAGCGGCGGCACGCCGCCCCTTTGGCAAGGGAGCCTTTGGGGGCGGTATCGATACCGGGCGGGTCAGGGAAGTAGCGATTCGTAGGAAGCCGCCGTGCGCATTGACAGCGGCGGCACGCCGCCCCTTTGGCAAGGGAGCCTTTGGGGGCGGTACCGCTGCAAAAAGAACCCCCGGAATGCGCAAGGCATACCGGGGGGAAGATTTACGCTTATACCGGGGGAATACGGGTCAGACCAGCTCCGGGCCACGGGTGATGGAGAGTTTCAGAAGAACCGGAGTCACCAGGGCCGAGGCGATGACGCTCAGGACGATGGCAGGGAGGATGGCCGGGTCGATCATGCCGGCGGCAATGCCCTTCTGGGCCACCATCAGGGCCACTTCGCTCCGGGCCACCATGCCGATGCCCACCACCAATGCCTGGTGGTTGCTCATGCGGCAGAGCTTTCCACCCAGGCCGCAGCCGATAATCTTGGAGATCACCGCCGCCACCACCAGCAGCAGGGCAAACACCAGAATCTCCGTGTTCATGGTGGTGAGGTTGGTTTTCATGCCCACGCTGGCAAAGAACACCGGGGTGAACACCATGTAGGAGGTGACGGTGAACTTCTTTGCCACGAACTTCCGGGACTTGGTTACGTTGCAGAGAATCAGGCCTGCAAAGTAGGCGCCGGTGATGTCCGCCACCCCGAAGAGCGCCTCGGCGCAGTAGGCCATAATCAGGCAGAAGGCCAAAGCCCACACCGCCACCCGGCGGCTGTGCCAGTGCTCCTCAGAGATGAACTTGAAGAGCTTCTGCACCACAAAGCCCACGGCGAAGGTAAAGACGAAGAACAATGCGATTTTCCCCATCACCAGCAGGGGGTTCTCCCCACCGGAGCTGAGGCCGCTGAGGATGGACAGCACCACGATGCCCAGAATGTCGTCAATCAGGGCGGCGCTTAGAAGGGTGGTGCCGGTTTTGGTTTTCAGCTTGCCCATTTCGTTGAGGGTCTCCACGGTGATGGACACGGAGGTGGCGGCGAACACGCAGCCCACGAAGGCCGCCTTCAGAATGTCATAGGCGCTGGCCCCCTGGGAGAAGAACAGGAAGTACAGTCCGCCGCAGAGGATGAGGGGCACAAACACACCGGTACAGGCAATCACAAAGGCCTGCTTGCCGGTCTGCTTCACCTCCTGCAAGTCCGTATCGATGCCGGCGGTAAACATGAGCATAATCACGCCGATTTCTGCGGTTTTGGTCAAAAAGTCCGTGCTTTCCAGCACCCCGATTCCGCTGGGCCCCAGGATAATGCCTGCAAGCAGGGCACCTACCACCTGGGGCATATGAATCTTCTCCGTGGCCAGGCCGAACACCTTGGTGGACAGCAAAATCAGAGCCAGAAGAAGCAAATAGGTATAAGATTCCATAAATTGCCTCCCAATTTCTACCTAAAATTTAAATCCTTACTGATTATAGCACTCCCCCCATGGGTGTCAAGAGAAAATCCAAGCCTTTATGCAAAATACAAGCGAAAAATACAAACGCCGCTCCGGGTGAGGTCCGGAGCGGCGTTTGTATATAGGAAGGAAAACAAATCAAAATGAAGAGTATCTTATTCAGATCGAGGAATTCTGTGTTTCTTTTCTTTGTCCCTATTATAGCGACAAATGTCCGCCAAATCAACCCCTTTTCCCCCTATTTTGCCACTTTCTGCCTTTTATCTATATTAACCCCTTAACCGTTAAGTAAATTTAGGTAAATGATATAAAATGCCGCCGGAAGGGGTTTTCCTTCCGGCGGCTTGTATACAGAGAATCTTACAGACGCATTTTGAAATCCCGGTAGCCGAAGTCCGTCAGCTGCTGAAGCTCTCCGTCTACCCTTCTGCGGTAGATGTTGGGCAGGGGCATACCGTTGAAAGTATTGTTCTTGCAGGTGGTGTAAATCGCCATATCCCCGAACACCAGGATGTCCCCTTCCTGAAGCTCCCGGGAGAAGGAATAGTCCCCAATCACATCTCCTGCCAGGCAGGTAGGCCCTGCCAGACGGTAGGTGTGCTGCAGCTTTCCCGGCTCGGATGCCTGGTACAAAGGGGGGGTGTAGGGCATTTCAATCACATCCGGCATATGGCAGGCGGCGCTGGTGTCCAGAATGGCGATTTTGGTATCCCCATTGGTCACAATATCCAGCACCCGGCTCACCAGGTACCCGGCGTTGAGAGCCACCGCCTCTCCCGGCTCCAGGTACACCTCCACATCCCAAAGGCTCTGGGCCTTGGAGATGCTGCCTTCCAGGGTAGCCATGTCATAGCCCGGGCGGGTAATGTGGTGACCGCCCCCCATGTTCAGCCATTTCATCCGGGGCAGCACATCTCCGAAGCCCTTTTCCACCGCTTCCAAGGTGGCGGCCAGATCCGGGGAATCCTGCTCGCACAGGGTGTGAAAATGGAGGCCGTCCAGCAGTTCCAGAAGCTCCGGAGTCATGTCTTTGTCCCAAACCTCCCGGGTCACCCCCATACGGCTGCCGGGGGCGCAGGGGTCGTAGATGGCGTGACCCTCCTGGGTGGAGTGCTGGGGGTTAATCCGCAGCCCCAGGCTCTTGCCAGCCTCCTTTCCCATTTTGCCGAATTTCTTCAGCTGGGAAATGGAGTTGAACACAATATGGTCGGCGTATTGAAGAAGCTCCCGGAAGTCGGCCTCCCGGTAGGCGGCGCAGAACACATGGACTTCTTTATCCGGCATTTCCTCCCGGCCCAGCCTGGCCTCAAACAGGCCGCTGGCCTCGGTGCCGGCAAGGTACTTACCCACAAGGGGATAGCACTTGTAGTTGGAAAAGGCCTTCTGGGCCAGCAGCACCTTACAGCCGGTGCGCTCCATAAGGCCGGCAAGAATCCGGCAGTTTTCCTCCAGCTGGGCTTCCTCCAGAACATAGGCAGGGCTGGGAAGGCTTGCAAATTCCTCCGGGCTTTTCACCCGGGCAAAGGCAGGTCTTGTCTCCATCAGGGCACCAGCACCGGGTCAAAGTTCTCCTGCCGGGGCAGGCCGTACTTATCCAGGGCATCCAGGAAGGGATCGGGGTCGAACTCCTCCACGGTGTGAACGCCGGGCTTGTTCCACTTGCCGGTAAGGAGCATCAGAGCGCCGCACATGGCAGGTACGCCGGTGGTGTAGCTGATGGCCTGGCTCTTGACCTCCTTGTAGCACGCCTGGTGGTCGCATACATTGTAGATATAGTAGGTTTTCTCCTTGCCGTCCTTCTTGCCGGTGAAGATGCAGCCGATGTTGGTCTTGCCGTGGGTACGGGGGCCCAGGCTGGCAGGATCCGGCAGGAGGGCTTTCAGGAACTTGATGGGCACAATCTCGTGACCCTCGAACTGGATGGGGGTGGTGGAGAGCATACCCACGTTCTCCAGACACTTCATGTGGGTCAGGTAGCTCTGACCGAAGGTCATAAAGAAGCGAATCCGCTTCACCTCGGGAATATTCTCTGCCAGGGACTCAATCTCCTCGTGGTGCAGCAGGTACATATCCTTCTGACCCACAGCGTCGAAATCATACTCCCGCTTGATGGACATGGCGGGAATCTCCACCCAGTGACCGTCCTCCCAGTAGCTGCCGGGGGCGGACACCTCCCGCAGGTTTACCTCCGGGTTGAAGTTGGTGGCAAAGGGATAGCCGTGGTCGCCGCCGTTGCAGTCTAAGATATCGATGGTGTCGATGGTGTCAAACTGGTGCTTCTTGGCGTAGGCGCAGTAAGCCTGGGTCACGCCGGGGTCAAAGCCGCAGCCAAGCAAAGCCACCAGACCGGCCTTCTCGAACTTCTCCCGGTAAGCCCACTGCCAGGAGTAGTCAAAGTAGGCAGAAAAGCCCTTCTCCTCGCAGCGCTTCTCGTAAATCTCCCGCCAGGCAGGATCGTCCGTGTCCTCCGGCTCATAGTTGGCAGTATCCATATAGTTGACGCCGCACTCCAGGCAGGCATCCATAATGGTCAAATCCTGATAAGGCAGGGCAATGTTCATCACCAGGTCGGGCTGGTAGCGCTTAATCAGGTCAATCACCTGGTTCACATCGTCGGCGTCCACCTGGGCGGTGGTGATCCGGGTAGCGGTCTTACCCGCCAGTTCCTGAGCCAGGGCGTCGCACTTTGCCTTGGTGCGGCTGGCGATACAGAGGTCGGTGAACACCTCGCTCACCTGGCAGCACTTCTGAATTGCCACGGAAGCCACGCCGCCGCAGCCGATTACCAATACTTTACTCATAGCCAAATCTCCTTTATGGTTATTTGTATAATGCCAGAATCAGTTCCCGCAGCACCTTGCAGGCCATGGCGGTGGATACGCCGCTGGCATCCAGCATAGGGGCCAGCTCGTTTACGTCCGCTCCCACCACATTTGTCTTTGCCACAGTCCGGATGGCAGCCAGAAGCTGCAGGAAGGTCACGCCGCCGGCTTCCGGGGTGCCGGTGCCGGGGAAGGCGGAGGGGTCTAAGCAGTCTAAGTCAATGGTGAAGTACACCGGGGTTTTTGCCTCAGCCAGCCGGGAACAGAGTTCTTCCAGGCCGGAAAAGTCAAACTTGTGCATCTGCGTGTGGGCATCGGCAAACCGGAACTCCTCCCGGTCGCCGCTGCGGATGCAGAACTGGTGGATTCTTCCGTCCCCTAAGATGTCGTGGCACCGGCGGATGACACAGGCGTGGCTAAGCTCCGCCCCCAGGTAATCCTGGCGCAAATCCGCATGGGCATCAAAGTGGATGATATGAAGGTCGGGGTACTTTTCCGCCACCGCCCGGACAGCGCCCAGGGTTACCAAATGCTCGCCGCCAATCAGCAGGGGAAGCTTTCCATCCTCCAGGATGGTCTGGGCTCTTTCGGTAATATCCTGCAAAGCCGCCTCGGCGCTTCCGAAGCACAGCTCCAGGTCGCCGCTGTCAAAAACAGCGCAGTCCATCAGGTCTTTGTCCTGGTAGGGGCTGTAGGTTTCGATGCCGAAGCTTTCGTGCCGCATGGCGGCGGAGCCGAACCGGGCGCCGGGGCGGAAGCTGGTGGTGGAGTCAAAGGGAGCGCCGAAGAGGACGATTTTTGCCTCCTCATAAGGGGCATCGCAGGCGATAAAGGTTTCTACATTGGAAGATAACATCATTCCACCTCCTGGAGCATCTTCTCCAGAAACGCCGGCAGGTAAAAGGCGCCTACATGGAGCTTGGTGGTGTAGTATTTGGTTCCCAGATTGAGGGACAGCCACTTTTCGGCGTCCAGATCGTCAATGGGATGGTACTTCTTGCTGGCAAAGCCAAAGAGCCAGTAGCCGGCGGCGTAGGTGGGGATATGGGCCTGGTACACCCGGCTGATGGGGAAGGTGGTGACGATGCGCATATGGCTGCGCTTCATGGCCTCCGCATCGTGGCTGTAGAAGGGGCTGCCCTGCTGGTTTACCATAATCCCGTCCTCCCGGAGGGCGTTATAGCAAATGCCGTAAAACTCCCGGGTAAAGTAGCCCTCCGAGGGGCCGAAGGGGTCGGTGGAGTCCACGATAATCAAATCGTACTGGTTGGTGCACCGGCGGATATACCGCAGGGCGTTGTCGTAGTAGATATGCACCCGGCTGTCGTTTAACCGGCTGGCGTTTTCCGGCAGGTAGGTGCGGCAGGCATCCACCACGTCCGGGTCCATTTCCACCAGGTCAATCCGCTTCACCTGGTCGTATCTTGCCAGCTCTCTTACCACGCCGCCGTCACCGGCGCCGATGACCAGCACATCCTCAATATGGGGATGGACTGCCATGGGCACGTGGGTGATCATCTCGTCGTAGATGAATTCGTCCCGCTCCGTCAGCATCACGTTGCCGTCCAGAGCCAGCACCTTGCCGAATTCCGGGGTCTCGAAAATATCAATCTGCTGATACTCGCTTTTCTTGGAGTAGTAGTGCCGGGTCACCCGCATGGAGTGCTTCACGTCCGGGGTGTGAAATTCGCTGAACCAAAGTTCCATAAGAAAGCCTCCTTACACCAGCACGTTCAGGTGGAGAATATCCGGGTCCTCCGGGCCGGTCATGGAGCAGCCCTTTTCCTTGGCGTAGAGGATGTAGTCCAGAATATCCTTGGTAATCCGCTCGCCGGGAGCCAGAATGGGGATTCCGGGGGGATAGCACATAACAAACTCGCTGCAGACCCGGCCCACGCTCTCCAGGAGGGGCAGGCTCTCCTTCTGGGCGTAGAAGGCCTCCTGGGGGCTGGCCACCACCTCCGGGTCGATGTACTCCTGATTCAGAAGCCCGGAGCCGTCCTTCTGGTACCGGCGGCGAATCTCCGCCAGGGCGCTTACCAGCCGCTCCAGCTCCTGGGGACGGTCGCCGATGGAAAGATAGGCAAGGATGTTGCCAATGTCGCCGAACTCAATCTGAATGTCATACTCATCCCGCAGGATGTCGTACACCTCAATGCCAGCCAGGCCAATGTCCCGGGTGTGGATGCTGAGCTTGGTGGGGTCAAAGTCAAAGACGGAGTTGCCGTTGATCAGCTCCCGGCCGAAGGCATAGTAGCCCCCGATTTCGTTGATTTCCTCCCGGGCGTAGTCTGCCATGGCGGAAACCTTGGCGAACACCTCCCGGCCCCGCTGGGCCAGGTTCCGGCGGCTGATGTCCAGGCTGGACATGAGCAGGTAGCTGCCGGAGGTGGTCTGGGTGAGGTTGATAATCTGCCGCACATACCGGGGGTTGATCTTCTCTCCCACCAGCAGCAAGCTGGACTGGGTCAGGCTGCCGCCGCTTTTGTGCATGGACACGGAGGCCATATCCGCCCCTGCCTCCATGGCAGAGACCGGCATCCCGTCCCCAAAGTAGAAGTGGGTGCCGTGGGCCTCGTCCGCCAGGCAGTACATTCCGGCCTTGTGAGCCATCTTCACAATGGCCCGCAGGTCGCTGCACACGCCGTAGTAGGTGGGGTTGTTCACCAGCACCGCCACGGCGTCGGGATGCTCCGCAATGGCCTTTTCCACCTGCTCCCGGCGCATACCAAGAGAGATACCCAGCCGGGGGTCTACCTCGGGGTTTACATAAACCGGGATAGCGCCGCAGAGCACCAATGCATTGATCACGCTTCTGTGGACGTTCCGGGGGAGAATGATTTTATCCCCCCGCTTGCAGGTGGAGAGCACCATGCTCTGGACAGAGCTGGTGGTGCCGCCCACCATCAGAAAGGCTGCGGCAGCGCCGAAGGCCTCCGCCGCCAGCTCCTCCGCCTCCCGGATAACCGAAATGGGATGACACAGGTTATCCAGGGGCTTCATGCTGTTCACATCCACCGCCACGCACTGCTGCCCCAGAAAGGCGGTCAGCTCCGGGTTGCCCCGGCCGTGCTTGTGCCCGGGCACATCAAAGGGCACCACCCGCATCTCCCGGAACCGCTGGAGCGCCTCGTAAATGGGGGCACGGTTCTGGTCCAGATAAGTCTTTTTTTCTTCCATATCACACCTCACCAAAGAAAAAACGCAGGCTGCAACAACACAACCTGCGAAAAAATCCCATAGCGCACAGGATACCCCGGGCGCACCCGGAGCGAAAATCCCATATGCAAAAACACAGAGTCTATATAGCAACAATACTTTTACTACTCTTTATTGACTGTTTCACAAGTTTGCGCAGGAACGCATTTCGGTTATGAAGTAACCAACTTATAAAATAGAGCAAACGCCCAATCAACAAAGGCGGCAAGCCGCCAACGGCAGGACTGTCCGTATGGCTTAACCTCCCGGAAGGAGGCGGTCCCGTAAAAATCGCTTGGAAAGACTCTATGGGGAGACATATTCCGATTAAAATATAGCATAAACGGTCGTACTTTGTCAAGCAAGCGGGGCACATTCAAAAATTTTCTTTCGTTGACATTCTCCCGGGTTTATGATACCCTGAAAGTAACCGGCAGATTCCCCGATTTTCCCTTTTTTGGAGGTTATTATGGTCGATTATCTTATGAAGCACAAGGGTCTGAGCATCGCCATTCTGGCGCTGTGCCTGCTCGTTGTGGTGGTATGTATGTTCTTTATGCAGCAGGGTCAGGAGGTGACCGCCAAGGCGGAGTTTGAGGCCATCGTGCTGGAAAACGACACCCAGCTTCTGGTGGAACCGGTGGAAGGCAGTCCCGAGCGGAACTCCAGCGACCAGATTGTCCTGCACCTGCCCCAGGCCCTGGACACCCTCCAGCCCGGCGACCGGATTATCATCGGCTACGACGGCGTAATCGCCGAGTCCTACCCCGCCCAGATTTTCAACGTGGTCTATATCAAACGGGCCGCTGAGACCCCCGAAACCACATAACCAAGCCCCCCGGTTTTGCCTTTGGCAAAACCGGGGGAATTTCCCATGCTTTCAGGTTTCCACATGGGTTTGTGCTTTCAGAAAGTGCCTGCCGTGCAATCCCTCAGTCAAAAATCAAAGATTTTTGCCAGCTCCCTTTCACAAGGGAGCCTTGCGGGCAGTGCCCGCTGACAATTTCGCACGGCGGCTTTCTGCGATTCGTTACTTCCCTGACCCGCCCGGTATCGGCGGCTTGCCGCCGAACTTATTCACTATTCACTCTTCACTATTCTCTAAATCCGCCCGGTATCGTTACTGCGGTGGAAATAGACGCACGAACCAAAGCCCCCTTGCCAAAGGGGGCTTTGGTGTGTTTTCCCTCCGGGAATTCTGAAAAAAGGGTTGCTTTTGCAGTCCGGGCAGATTATAATAGAGCCGTAATTGTAAATAATCTTTGAATTATTTTCAGTGATTCCGGCAGAGCCTGCCGGGAAATAAAAAAAGGGAGGATATGAATATGTTTTGTGTGCATTGCGGAGCCCAGCAGGAAGACGGCGCCAAGTTCTGCACCAGCTGCGGCAAGCCCCTGGACACCGAGGCGCCCCAGGCTGCCCCTCAGCCCCAGGAAGGCCCTGTAGCGGTGGAGGCACCCCCTGCTCCCAAGCAGGTAAATCCCCTGGTAGCCAAGCTGAAGGCCCTGCCCAAGTGGGTGTATGCAGCTGTGGTGGGAGGCATTGCGGTGATTGTGGCGGCAATCCTTATTGTGGTGAACATCACCTCCACCATCAACCTGAACGACTTTGTAACCATTGAGGTGGAGGGCTACGACGGCTACGGCACCGCCTCCATCTCCATCGACTGGGAGGCCATGGAGGCCAAGTACGGCGACAAGGTGAAGTTCTCCAAGGAAGCCAAGGATAAGCTGGGCGCTCTGGGCGGCTACCTGGACGATGTCAGTGCCTTTGACGGCCTGAAGGGCTCCGTGTATGTGTCCCTGGACAAAGACAGCGACCTTTCCAACGGCGACGAGCTTCACTACGAATGGGACATTGACGATGAGCTTTTCAAGTATGTGTCCTGCAAGCTCAAGTACACCGAGGGCACCTACACCGTGGAAGGCCTGAAAGAGGCGGAAACCTTCGACCCCTTTGCGGACCTGACTGTGTCCTTTGAGGGCATCTCCACCAACGGACGGCTTCGCATAGAGTACGCCGGCGGAGAGCTGACCCCCTATGACTTTGAATGTGACACCGAAAACGGCCTGGCCAACGGCGATACCATTACCATCTATCTGGACGAGTACCAGGTGGAGCGCTGTCTGGAGGACCTGGGGAAGATTCCCTCCGTTACGGAAAAAACCTACACGGTGGAAGGCCTCAGTGAGTACATTACCGACCTGTCCCAGATTCCCCAGGAATATCTGGACAGCCTGAAGAAGGAAGCGGAGGATGCCATCTACGCCTACACCGCCAAGGCCTACGGCAGCAATTTCACCCTGAGCGAGCTGACCTACTCCGGCTATGTTCTCAATACCGTCAAGAGCGCCAAGGATTTCAGCGGCAATTTCAACGACCTGGCTTTGATTTTCAGCGGCACCGTCAGCGGCAAGGATGAGGAGCTGCCCAGCATGGTGGTCTACTATCCCATCCGCTACACCAGCATCCTGAACACCGCCGGAGAGATGTCCTATGAGGATATGGAGGGCATCGAGGGCTATTCCACCCTGGACACCTACCGGTTCAGCACCGACGGCTATTTCAACCCCCTGCTGTGCTATTCCGCCATGGCTTCCCGGTATGGCGACAACTATACCGTGACCGCCGGGGATGGCTTTGAGTCTTACAGCCAGGCTGCACCTCTGACCCAGCTGTCCCAGCTGAGCGAGGACTTCCGGGACATGATGAACGCCGACGCCCTGGCCCTGATTCAGAGGGAAATCGCCGATTATGACGAAAAGGTCACGGCCACGGAGCCGGTCTTTGTGGGTCAGTATCTGCTCACCCGGAAGGAGGCCGGCAGCCTGGCGGAGGGCAACTACTATGTGACGGTGTTCAAGGCCGAGGTATCCCATAGCGAGGGAAAATTTGAAACCACCACCGTCTATTTCCCCGTAGGCTACCAGGGTATCTACCAGATTCCCGAAAAGGGCTTCACCTTCATCTCCCGGGATAAGCTGTGGGGACGCAGCTCCTTCCCGGACACTTACTACTCCACCAAGGGTTACCTGGACGGCACCCAGATGTACGCCGACATCGTCACCGCCAACCGGGACAGCTACAACTATGAGGTCTCCCAGGGGCTTCAGGAGTTCGGCAAGTAAATCCCAAAAGGGCAGGACGAAAGTCCTGCCCTTTGTTTAACCCCCGGCGGATGATCCGCCGGGGGTTGGTTTTTATGGCAGGGTGCTTTCAATCTTTCCGCAGATTTCCTCCACCATGCCGTAGGCATTGGGGCCGGTCAAATCCTTGCTCTGGGTTTCCAGAGCCTTCAGGATCTCCTCTATCTGGGCCTGGCAAGCCTCCGGCTGGCTGTATAGAAGCTTTTGCAGATTGGCATATCTTGGCATATAGGTGTAGACCACATCGTCCTTTTCCCCGTAGGAAAGCTCCTGCCAGGCAAAGAGGAACCGGTCAAGCCACCGGGCACCCTCCCAATAGTCCCCCGCATCCCCGGTGTCCAGAAAGCTCCGGAAGCTCTCCAGGGTGTATTCCATGCTCATGGTGCAAATCGCCGTCCGCTTTTCCCGGAAGGAATCCCGCTCCTGCCGGAGGCCCATCCACCGTCCCAGGGCAAAGGCCCCCAGAACACACACCAGGGCGGCGCCGATTGCCAGGTATTTCTTCATATTTTTTCATGCTCCTTTCCCGAAACCGGATTCAATAGGGCAGAATAATCTTCCGGCAGGAGCGGCAGGCATAGGCCGGGGGGTATCCACCCAGTTGCGGAACCAGATGCACTTCTCCTTTTCTGTTACCCTTTTGAAAATATTGTGGGTGGCCACTTTTACCCCCTCTGTGACGAAGCCATAGCTGTCGCCCCACAGCTGCCCCTTCTCCAAAGGGCCGCCGCACCAGGGGCAGCGCAGTTCCTGTTCTTCCATGTTCCCCACCGCCTTTCCTTTCGGTTTTTCTCTTTTCATTGTATCACAGCAAATGGGCATATGCAACAAAAACCGCGTGCAGATTCTCTCATCTTCCGGCAGATTGCATAGACGCCATCTTCCGGAGGAAGGAAGTCTATCCCCAAAATCCCTATATGTTGGGTTTCCATAATTATCAAACCACAATATATTGTGGTTACCCCCTTGACAAGCGCCCCAAAAAGGCGTATACTGGTTCTCGACGACGGAAAAAGGAGGCTTTTTATGGTCATTGCCGGTCTGCAAAAAAACACCCTGCTGGACTACCCGGGGAAAATCGCCTGCACCGTGTTTCTTGCCGGCTGCAATCTCCGGTGCCCCTTTTGCCACAACCCTTCCCTGGTGCTGCCCAGCCGGGCTGAGCCCCCCGCCATGACGGAAAGGGAGCTTCTGGCATTTCTGGGGAAGCGCCGGGGGCTTCTGGAAGGGGTGTGCATCACAGGAGGAGAGCCCACCCTTCGCCGGGATTTGCGGGAGCTGGTGGAAAAAATCACCGCTCTTGGCTACCCTGTGAAGCTGGACACCAACGGCACCAACCCCAGGATGCTGGGGCAGCTTCTGGAGGCGGGGCTACTCAGCTACGTGGCCATGGACATCAAAAACGCCCCGGGGGAATACCAAAAAACCTGCGGCGGGGCGGATGTAGCCCAACAGGTGGCAGAAAGTGTGAAAATCCTCCGAAATTCCGGGATTCCCTACGAGTTTCGCACCACCGTGGTAAAGCCTCTCCACAGCGCAGAAACCATGAAAGCCCTGGGGCAGTGGCTTTCCGGGACAGAAGCCTATTTTATCCAAAACTTCCGGGACACGGGGGATCTGGTAGGACAAGGCCTCTCCCCCTTTTCGGAGAAGGAGCTACAGCAGCTGCTTTCGGCCGTGCTGCCCTACCTGCCCAATGCCCGGATTCGTGGAAATTAACAACAGTGAAAAAGGAGTGAAGAAAATGTATCAGGTGACCAAGCGGGACGGCAAGACCGTGGACTTCAACATCACGAGAATTGCCAACGCCATTACCAAGGCCTTTGAGGCAACCCAGATTCCCTACAACCCCGACATCATCAATATGCTCTCTTTGCAGGTGACGGCGGACTATGCAGGGAAGATTATGGACAACGCCGTGTCTGTGGAGTCCATTCAGGATTCCGTGGAGGCGGTTTTGCAGCGGGCAGGCTACGCCGATGTGGCCAAGGCCTACATCCTCTACCGGAAGAACCGGGAGAAGCTCCGCTCCATGAGCTCCACTATCTTAGACTACAAGGGGCTGGTGGACGGCTACCTGAAGGTCTCTGACTGGCGGGTGAAGGAGAACTCCACCGTCACCTACTCCGTGGGCGGCCTGATTCTCTCCAACTCCGGCGCCATCACCGCCAACTACTGGCTCAGCGAGATTTACGACCAGGAGATTGGGGACGCCCACCGCAACGCCGACCTGCACATCCACGACCTGTCCATGCTCACCGGCTACTGCGCCGGCTGGAGCCTGAAGCAGCTCATCCAGGAGGGTCTGGGGGGCGTGGTGGGAAAAATCACCTCTGCCCCTGCCAAGCACCTGGCAACATTGTGCAACCAGATGGTAAACTTCTTAGGGATTATGCAAAACGAGTGGGCAGGGGCTCAGGCCTTCTCCAGCTTCGATACTTATCTTGCGCCCTTTGTCAAGACCGACAAGCTGACCTACAACGAGGTAAAGCACTGCATTGAAAGCTTCATCTACGGCGTGAACACCCCCAGCCGGTGGGGCACCCAGGCACCCTTCTCCAACATCACCCTGGACTGGACGGTGCCGGCAGACCTGGCAAACCAGCCCTGCATTGTAGGCGGCAAGCCCCAGGACTTCACCTACGGCGACTGCAAGGCGGAGATGGACATGATCAACCGGGCCTTCATCGAGGTGATGATTGAAGGCGACGCCAACGGCCGGGGCTTCCAGTACCCCATCCCCACCTACTCCATCACCCGGGACTTTGACTGGAGCGACACTCAGAATAACCGGCTTCTCTTTGAGATGACCGCCAAGTATGGTACGCCGTATTTTTCCAACTACATCAACTCCGACATGGAGCCCTCCGATGTGCGGAGTATGTGCTGCCGGCTGCGGCTGGATTTGCGGGAGCTGCGGAAAAAGAGCGGCGGCTTCTTCGGAAGCGGCGAGTCCACCGGCTCCGTGGGCGTGGTCACCATCAACCTGCCCCGGATTGCCTACCTGTCCTCCACCCCGGAGGAATTCTACAAGCGGCTGGATCGGATGATGGACATTGCCGCCCGGAGCCTGAAAATCAAGCGCACCACCATCACAAAGCTGTTGGAAGAGGGGCTGTACCCCTACACCAAGCGGTACTTAGGCGGCTTTGACAACCACTTCTCCACCATCGGTCTTGTGGGCATGAACGAGGCTTGCCTCAACGCCCAGTGGCTGCGGAAGGATTTGACCCACAAGGACGCCCAGGACTTTGCGGTGGATGTGCTGAACCATATGCGCAACCGCCTTTCCGATTACCAGGAGCAGTACGGCGACCTGTATAACCTGGAGGCCACCCCGGCGGAGTCCACCTCCTACCGCCTTGCCAAGCACGACAAGAAGCGCTACCCCGACATCATCACCGCCCACGAGGGAGCTACCCCCTACTACACCAACTCCTCCCACCTGCCGGTGGGCTACACGGAGGACGTGTTCGAGGCCCTGGACATTCAGGACCGGCTCCAGCCCCTCTACACCAGCGGCACGGTGTTCCACACCTTCCTGGGTGAGAAGCTGCCGGACTGGAAGGCGGCGGCGGCTCTGGTGCGGAAGATTGCGGAGAACTACGAGCTTCCCTACTACACCATCTCCCCCACCTACTCTGTGTGCGTAGACCACGGATACCTCCCCGGGGAGCAGTACACCTGCCCCCACTGCGGCAAGAAAACCGAGGTCTACAGCCGGATTACCGGCTACTACCGCCCGGTGCAGAACTGGAACGACGGCAAGTCCCAGGAGTTCCAGGACAGAAAGACCTACCGCCCGGACATCTCCTGCCCCCCGGACAAGGCTCAGCCCCAGAAGACCGGGAAGGCTTTGGCGGACAAGCTGTACCTGTTCACCACCAAGACCTGCCCCAACTGCCGGATTGTAAAGCCCATGCTGGAAAGAGCCGGGATTTCCTATGAGGTGATGGATGCGGAGGAGAATCTGGAACTGGCTCAGAAATACCACCTGACCCAGGCCCCGTCCCTGGTAGCGGTAGCCGGCGACACCTTCACCGTTTACCCCGGTGTTTCCGCCATTTCCAACTATATCTCCCAGCAATAATAGAAAAAAGCCGCCCTTTTCGATGAAAGGGCGGCTTTTTCAGGCTCCCGGCCTGCAGGAGCCGTGACTGAGGGACGCACCAAAGGCTCCCTTGCCAAAGGGGCGGCGTGCCGCCGCTGTCATTGCGCACGGCGGCTTTCTTCGTATCGTTACTTCCCTGACCCGCCCGGTATCGGCACTGCACCAAAGGCTCCCTTGTCAAAGGGGCGGCGTGCCGCCGCTGTCATTGCGCACGGCGGCTTTCTTCGTATCGTTACTTCCCTGACCCGCCCGGTATCGGCACTGCACCAAAGGCTCCCTTGCCAAAGGGAGCTGGCAAAAATCTTTGATTTTTGACTGAGGGATTCACAGCAGGCACTTTCCCAAAGTACGAACCCATGTGGAAAGGGGAAGGTTTTTTAGTGAATAGTGAAGAGGGAATAGGTAAGAAGTTCCGCAGGCTTTGCCTGCGGAATCCCCCCGCCTCGGCGTTGCCGAGGCACCCCCCTTTGGCAAGGGGGGCGTTGGTCTGTGCATCCACTACCACCGCGGTAACGATACCGGGCGGATTTAGAGAATCGTGAAGAGTGAATAGTGAATAAGTTCGGCGGCAAGCCGCCGATACCGGGGGCACCCCGGCGCTTAGCGGTCGGCCAGGGGGATGTAGGGCTTTTTGGGTTTTACGTTGATGTAGGCGGGGCGGATGATCTTGCCGTTGTTCTGCAGCTCCTCAATCCGGTGGGCGCTCCAGCCTGCCACCCGGGACACGGCGAAGATGGGGGTGAACAGCTCCTCCGGGAGCTTCAGCATCCGGTACACCATGCCGGAATAGAAGTCCACGTTGGGGCTGACGCCCTTGTAAATCTTCCGCTTCTCCGCAATGATCTCCGTTGCCAGCCGTGCCACCGTCTCGTACATGGCAAAGTCCTCCTGGCAGCCCTTCTCCGCAGACAGATCCCGGGCGCAGGACTTGAGGATGTCCGCTCTGGGGTCGGAGATGGAGTACACCGCATGACCCATGCCGTAAATCAGACCGGAGCGGTCAAAGGCCTCCTTGTCCAGCACCTTCACAAGATAATCCCGGATGGAGCCCTCGTCGTGGATGTTGGCATGCTTCCGCAGGTCGTCCAGCATCTGCACCACCTTGATATTGGCGCCGCCGTGGCGGGGGCCCTTCAAGGAGCCCAGGGCTGCGGCGATGGCGGAGTAGGTATCCGTCCCGGAGGAGGACACCACATGGGTAGTAAAGCTGGAGTTGTTGCCGCCGCCGTGCTCCGCATGGAGAACCAACGCCAGATCCAGCACCTTGGCCTCCAGATGGGTAAACTTGCCGTTCTTCCGGAGCATCCGCAGGATGTTCTCCGCCGTGGACAGCTCCGGAGCCGGGTTGCGGATATACAGCGTCCGGTTCAGATGGTAGTGGTTGTAGGCCTGGTAGCCGTACACCGCCAGCAACGGGAACATGGAGATGAGCTGCAGGCACTGGCGCAGCACATTCTCCTGGGAGATGTCGTCCGGGTTGTCGTCATAGGAGTAAAGGGCCAGCACGCTCCGGGACAGGGAGTTCATGCCGTCCCGGCTGGGGGCTTTGAGAATCATGTCCCGGACAAAGGAGGGGGGCAGAGTCCTGTAATCGTTGATGGTGTTGCGGAACATCTCCAGCTCCCCGTCGTTGGGCAGCCGGGAGAAGAGAAGCAGATACACCGTCTCCTCAAAGCCGAATCGGTCATCCTTCAAAAACCCGGACACCAGCTCCCGGACATTCACCCCCCGGTAGTACAGCTGGCCCTCGCAGGGGTGGGCATTGCCCTGCTCGTCCTTCACCTTGGACACGATTTCGGAAATCTCCGTCAGGCCGGTGACCACGCCGTTGCCGTTCTCGTCCCGCAGACCCCGCTTGACGGAATATTTCTGGTACATCTCCGGCACAATCTTGTTGTTCTGCCGGGAAATGCTGGAAAGATTCTGGATGTAAGGTGTGATTTGGGAATACTTGTTTTCCATTGTGGACCTCCTTGCTTCCTGTTCAGCCCCTGGGGAAAGCTCCAGAGCAGAATCCGCCCCGCAGCCCTCCGTCAGATTGCGATAAATTGTGTGAGTGATGGTGCGGTACTGGTGCAGCGCCTCCGGGGACAGCCCCCGGAACATGGTCTGGGACAGTCTCTGCCGGGCACAGCGGATATCCTCCAGAACCGGAACCGCCTTGGCCGTGACCCGGAAATGAACGCTTCGCCGGTCCTCCGGGTCGGGCTGGGCCTGCAGATATTCCTTCCGCCAAAGCCCGTCCACCGCCTGGGAAATATGCCCCTTGTTCAGGTGCAGATATTGATATATCCCCGTGGGGGTGTCCCCCTGGGGGCAGGTGGAAAGATAGTACAGCACATCAATTTCCACCATTTTCAATCCGTAATTCTCCCGGATTTCCGAAAATCCGGCCTCTGCCAGCTTTCGCAGTATCACACTGCGCAATCCCATGTCCAATGCGCTTTCCACAATGCACCCCCCTCAAGAAAGTTTAATTTTAAATCATTTTACCACACGGCGGCGGCCCTTGTCAAGTTCCTCCTGGGATGGCGTAAAAAAACGGCAGACCCCAAAGAGTCTGCCGTTCAGACTGTCAATAAAGTCCCAAACCGGCAAAAGCAAAAGGAAATGGGCTTTCATCCCCTTTTGGAGGATTGGTAGAAAAACCAGGTGCAGTTTCTCCAACAAAAGCCCGGAAATTGTTGCTGCGCAACGCTTTTGCCTTACTGCGCAAACGCCGCCCTACCGTACCCTATGTACGCCTACGGGCGGCGTTTGCTTGTCTTTGTGCCTTTCTTGACAGTCTGGCAGCGTGTCAAAAAAGTTTTTTTGACACGCTGCGCCCTGCCGGGATTTCCGGCAGGGCTTTTTTCTTATAGCCGCATATGTTACGGGTTTTCTTCCATTTTATCCCAAATACCCGGGGTTTCAAAGCTTGAAAAGTACCGGAAATTCTGCTATAATGGATGTATTAAGCAAAGTCCCCGTCCCGGCAGCCAGGTCTGCGGTGCTGCCGGGCGTATTTTATTTTCCTGTGGACGGAAAGGAGGTTTCTGCCTTGAATCAAGCGCTGCTGCTCATGGGCCTGGTGATTTTCATTTGTATTCTCCTGGGCCGCTTCATGGAAAAAATTCCCCTGCCCTCCCTGCTGATTTTCATTGGGCTGGGTATGCTCTTCGGGGAAAACGGTGTGCTGAAAATCCCCTTTGACGACTATCTGGGGGTAAACACCGTCTGCTCCGTATGTCTGATCTGCATTATGTTTTACGGCGGCTTCGGCACCAACGTCCGGGCAGCCCGGCCGGTGCTGCCCCAATCCATTCTTCTGTCCACCCTGGGGGTGGCGGGGACCGCCGGGGGCGTGGCGGTGCTGGTGCACCTCATCTTCCGCCTTTCCTGGCAGGAGTGTCTGCTCATCGGCGGCGTCATCTCCTCCACCGATGCCGCCTCCGTTTTCAACATCCTCCGCTCCCGGAAGCTGGCCCTGAAATTTCACACCGACTCCCTGCTGGAGATGGAGTCCGGCTCCAACGACCCCATGTCCTTCATGCTCACCACCCTGGCCATTGCCCTGCTGTCCGGGGAGTCTGTATCCGTGCCCGGGCTGCTGGCCCGGCAGCTGCTCATCGGCGGCTTTTTCGGCATCGCCATGGGCTGGATTGGGGTGAAGCTGCTGCACCGGCAGCTGCTCCCCTCCCAGGAGAGCCACACCATCTTTTTGCTGGCAATCATGCTTTTGTCCTACGCCCTTCCCTCCCAGCTCTCCGGCAACGGGTATCTGAGCGTTTACCTCTGCGGCATTTACATCGGCAACAGCCACCTGCCCCAGAAAAAGTTTCTGGTTCACTTCTTCGATGTGCTGACCCAGGTATCCCAGGTGCTGATTTTCTTCCTGCTGGGTCTGCTGGTAACCCCGGTGCAGCTTCCGGCGGTGATTCTTCCCGCCCTTTTGATTATGGTGCTGCTGACGGTTGTGGTGCGGCCTCTGGTGTGCACCGCCATTCTGGCGCCCTTCCGGGCGGGGCTTTCCCAGATTGCCCTTACCTCCTGGGCAGGGCTTCGGGGAGCCGCCTCCATTGTGTTTGCCATCTCGGCGGTGCTCAGCGGCATTGACACCACCTTTAACCTGTATAATCTGGTATTTTGCATCGTGCTGCTGTCCATCTCCATTCAGGGAAGCCTGCTGCCGTTTTTGGCCGGGAAGCTGGGGATGCTGGACCCCACCGCCGATGTGGGGCGCACCTTCAACGACTATCAGGAGGACAGCGACATCCACTTCATCCGGCTGCGAGTGGCGCCGGGACACAGCTGGCAGGGGCAGACCCTGTCCCAGCTCCGGCTCCCGGGAGATCTTCTGGTGGCGGTGATTCTCCGTCAGGGTCAGCTGCTGACCCCCACCGGGGCTACGGTGCTGGAAGCCGGGGATGTGCTGGTACTGGCTGCCCGGAGCTTTCAGGACCAGAAGCAGCTGGTATTCCAGGAGATTCCCGTGGAAAGGCACCACAAATTTGCAGGCCTTCCCCTGTCCCGGATTCCCCAGGCCCACACGCACCGGGTCATCCTCATCAAGCGGGGAATTGACACAATCATCCCCACCGGAAGCACCGTGGTTCAGCCCGGAGATATTCTGGTAACCACCCAGCTTCAGGCGGAGGATGGCAAAAAATAATTTCCTGCCCTGCCGGACAGAATTATCCCGGAGTGGCCGGAGGAAATCCGCAACCGGATTCGGATTGGAGACTGGGAGGGGGACACCGTATACGGTGGGATTGGGAAAGGCGTATTGGTTACGCTGGTAGACCGGAAAAGCCGCTATACCAGGATTGGGCTGCTTATGAAACGAGCTGCCGACGCAACCAGAGACGTGGTTGAGAAGCTGCTGGAAGGTCTGCCGGTAAAAAGTATCCGTTTTGATAACGGTTCCGAGTTCTCTGAGTTCCGCCAGTTAGAGGAGCACCTACATACGCTTGTCTACTTTGCCGAGCCCTATAAACCTTGGCAGTGGGGAACAAACGAGAATGCCTACTACTAAGGAATCTCTGAACAAATCGTCTGCGGCTGGACAGCGGATCTTTTTCGCCAGCCATGCAGAATGAAAAACAGGAAATACATACAGTATTCCCTGTTTTCCATTCTTTTGTCTGACAAAAAATCTCTCGCTGCCAGCTCTTGCCTATTTATTCAGAGCTTCCCTAACGATATGATTCGCTTCTTTTACCCGAAGGGCTTCGACTTCAGAACGGTTACGGAAACCGACATTGCCTCTGTTGAGGCGCTTCTGAATCACCGTCCGAGGAAATGTCTCGACTGGAAAACACCTTTTGAAGTTTTCTGGGAAAAAAGTGTTGCACTTGATTGACAATCTGCCGTGGCTTGGGGCGCAGCCCCAAGACGGAGGGAGCCAGCGGGCGTATAGCCAGTTGGATTGCCAGAGAAGGAACCTCCCCAAAGCTATCCCATTTTCTCTGCCCATGGAAGGAAGCCGCCTGGTAAAATTGGAATAGAGTATCGGTAGTTATGAGCAAATACCACCCCAAAAGCAAACCGTCGGCTTACCGCCCGCAGGCTCCCTCAGTCACCCGCGGTGACAGCTCCCTCCCGGAGGGAGCTATGGGGACAGTGCAAAAAAGAGGCCCATTGCAAAATTAGCGTTTTGCAATGGGCCTCTGGCTTCTTATTAAAATTCTTTCTTTTGGTAGAAATGGATGGACAGCCTCCAGGAAAGGAGGTACAGCGCCAGGGTAACGCCAGCGGCTGCCAAAGCCACCACGACGGTATTTCCTATGGCCAATCCGGACAGGAAATCGGTTTGCCCCAGGGCAAAGCCAGCACCGCAAAGGGATGCAATCAGAACGATAAACAGCAGTCTTCCCTTCTCCGGGCCGAATTTGAAAGCCAAGGGCAGCAGAAAAGCAGGGGCAGCCACACCCAGCACGAAGCAGAGCAATCCGGCTCCCAAAAATGCATCCGAATCAAAACCGTCCCCCAGGATCTGCCGCAGAGCCAAAACCCCCAGGCACACCAGAAGCACCCCGCCGTTGAAAATCAGCCCCATCAGATATTTGGCAGATACCAGCTGCGCCCGGGTATAGGGCAGGGTGCCGCTGTACTGCTCCCACTTGAAGTGGGCATCATAGGAAAGCAGGCTCACAGGAAGCATTCCGGAAATCAAGACCGCATAAGTCAAGAAAAATAAATTTGCCTCGTCCAATATCGCCAACATGAGAAATATTGCCACCGCCACCAAAACCGCCCGGTAGTATTTGGCTGCCATATAAATATCTTTTCGCAACAAGCCTTTCATATCATCCACGCTCCTTTACCAGGAAGATAAACAGTTCTTCCGTATTCACAGTGCTGACATTCCAACCGGCGGGCACCAGATCCCGGCGGACCAGGGCCTGGACCCCGTAGGGGGAGATTTTCTTGCCCAGCACCGCCCCCGGCTCCAGATCCTCCAGCTGCTCCCGGGTGCAGAAAAGCAGGCCATAGGTTTCCAGCAGCCGGTCCTTCTCCTCACACAAAAGAAGCTCTCCCTGGTGCAAAATGGCGATGTAGTCGCAGATTTTCTCCAAATCGCTGACAATGTGGGAGGAAATCAAAACGCTGTGGGACTCCTTCCGGGTGAAGTCTGTGAGAATGTCCAGAATCTCCTCCCGCACCACCGGGTCCAGACCTGCGGTGGCCTCGTCCAGAATCAGAAGCCTGGGATGGTGGGAAAGGGCCACCGCCAGCCCCAGCTTCATTTTCATACCCTTGGACAGCTCCTTGAAAGGCTTTTTCTCCGGCAGTGAAAATCTGCCCAGGTACTGCCGGTAAAGACCTTCCTCCCAGCGGGTAAAGGTTCCGGCCATGATTTTTCCCACCTGCAAGGGGGTAAGGCACTCGGGGATGCCCACCTCGTCCAGCACCACCCCGATGTCCTGCTTGAGAAGGGGCAGATTCTTTTGGTTATCCTGCCCCAGAATGGTGACGGTGCCTTCGTCCTTTCGGATCATGTCCAGAATCAGCTTGATGGTGGTGCTCTTTCCGGCGCCGTTTTCTCCAATGAGCCCCAGAATACACCCGGAGGGCAATGTCAGGTTCAGGTTCCGGAGGCAAAACGCCCCATAATCTTTGGTCAGTCCTCGAATTTCCAATGCGTTCATGGTCATTCCTCCATCATCAGGCGGAACATCTCCGCCAGCTCGGCTTTACTCAGGTTACAGGCTGCACCAAGGCTCAGAATTTCTCCCATAAGGGCCTCGATTTTCTTTAAGTGTTCCTCCCGGAGCAGCTCCACGTTTTTCGCCGCCACAAAGCAGCCCTTCCCGGGAACGGTATACACAAAGCCCTCCCGCTCCAGCTCGTCATAGGCCCGCTTGGTGGTGATGACGCTGATGCGCAAATCCTTGGCAAGGCTGCGGATAGACGGGAGCATTTCGTTTTCCCCCAGCTCTCCCGAGAGAATCCGGTTTTTCAGCTGGGTAAAAATCTGGTCGTAAATGGGTGCGCCGCTTTTGTTGTCAATAAAGAGATTCACCCCATCCCCTCCTTGTTTTACTGTGTATAAACAGTATATACAGTAAACACAGTTTTGTCAAGTCCTTTTTTCCTTGACAAAGGGCTCACGGGCATTTTATACTGATACCATTCCATTTTTCCAAAGAAGGATGCCCCATGAACGCCCGAATTGATATCACCAATGTCACGCTGAAAACCAAGCGGCTGACCCTCCGGCCCTGGCAGGAGGAGGATTTGCAGGATCTTTACGACTATGCCCATGTAGAGGGCGTGGGGCAGATGGCAGGCTGGAACCCCCACAAGGATTTGCAGGAGTCCCGGCAGATTCTGAAACTTTTTATAGAGGGAAAGCGCACCTTTGCCCTGGAATATGAGGGAACCGTCATCGGCTCTCTGGGTGTTGAGGAATACCAGGAGGCGCACTACCCCGAACTGGCGGAGCTTTCCGGCCGGGAAATCGGGTATGTCCTGTCCAAGGCCTATTGGGGTCAGGGCCTGATGCCGGAGGCGGTGCAGGCGGTGATGAATTACCTGTTTGGAACTGTCAAGCTGGACTTTCTTCTGGTAGGCCACTTTGACTGGAACCGCCAGTCCGCCCGGGTTATCGAAAAATGCGGATTCCGGTATATCAAGACGGTTCCCTACGAAACCCGGTACGGCACCGTGGAAAATTCTGTGGAGAGTATTTTGTACCGCTCTGATTATTTGGACAAGGTGTAGAAAAACGCCCCCGGCACTCTTCCGTGCCGGGGGCGGTCAGTGTGAAAAGTGAAAGGAAATAAATCCACCCACGCCCGCAGGCATTTCACATTGGGAAGCAATCTTTCACGCCCGAAGGGCATTTCACAAATCCCCAAGGATTTATTTCACTGAAAAAGCACCTTTCGTCCGAAGGACAAAAGGTGCTTTTTCTGGCGGAGTGAGAGGGATTTGAACCCTCGCGCGGCTTTTGACCGCCTACTCCCTTAGCAGGGGAGCCCCTTCGGCCTCTTGGGTATCACTCCGAATAAAAAGACAATATTTTCAAGCCTGAGTATTCTACCATATACCACCCGGTTTGTCAAGCATTCCAAAAACAATTCTTCTTCCGGATTGTAAACCACTTTCAAATCTATGGTTTACAATCCGTCAGATATATGCTATACTTTTTACAGAAAAAGGAAAAGGAGCGTCCCTATGGAAAATTCCCTGAAAATCCGCAAGCTTACCTATGTGGCTCTTTTTGCCGTTGTCATGGCAATCTGCGCCCAGATTATGATTCCCGGGCCGGTGCCCTTCACCATGCAGACCTTCGGTGTGTTCATCGCCGTGGGGGTGCTGGGGGGACAGCTGGGCTCTGCCGCTGTGTTTTTGTACCTGATTATGGGCGCCGTGGGGCTGCCGGTGTTTGCCGGGATGAAGGGCGGACTGGGAGCGCTGGTAGGCGTCACCGGCGGCTACATTTTTGGCTTTTTGGCCTCGGCTCTTGTGATGTGGGGCATGGAGAAGCTCCTGGGGCGGAAGCCCTGGGCGTTGGCCATCTCCATGGTGGCAGGGTTACTTGCCTGCTATGCCCTGGGTACCGGCTGGTTTCTCCTGGTCTACACCCGGAACACGGGAGCCATCGGCCTGTGGGCGGTGCTTCTCAAATGCGTCATTCCCTACATCATCCCGGATCTTATCAAGGTGGCTTTGGCCCTGGCCCTGTGCAGCCGGCTATCTGCCGCTTTGAAGCTTCATAAAGGAGTTCGCCATGACCCTTCGTGAGAAAATTCTGGCGCTTTTTGAAAGCAGCAAGGGGCAGTATTTTTCCGGGGAGGAGATTGGAAAAGCCCTGAATGTCTCCCGGGCCGGGGTGTGGAAGGCTGTGAAAGCCTTGCAGCAGGAGGGCTATCCCATCCACGCCGTTCCCAACAAGGGCTACTGCCTATCCCGGGATTCGGACATTCTCTCCTGCCAGGGGGTGCAGAAGTATCTGCGGCACCAAGCCCTTCGGGTGCAGGTGCAGGACAGGGTGAACTCCACCAATCAGGCGGTGAAGGCGCTGGCCCAGGAAAAGGCCCCGGAGGGCACGGCGGTGGTTGCCGGCTGTCAGGAGGCAGGAAAGGGCCGGTACGGACGCTCCTTCTACTCCCCCCAGGGCTCCGGCGTTTATCTGAGCCTTCTGCTGCGGCCCCGGGACTGGTCCCCGGAATCCTCCCTGGGGCTTACCACCATGGCTGCGGTGGCTGTCTGCCGGGCCATTGAAGCAGTTTCCGGGGAGCATCCCCAGGTGAAGTGGGTAAATGATATCTATCTCCACGGGAAAAAGGTCTGCGGGATTCTCACAGAAGGGGCCTTTTCCATGGAAAACGGTATGCTGGAATACGGCATTGTGGGCATTGGGGTAAATGTCTACACCCCGGCTGAGGGCTTCCCCCCGGAGCTGCAGGGCATTGCCGGGCCGGTATTCTCCAGGACGTTTCCCGACGGAAAGAACCGTCTGGCAGGGGAAATTCTCAATCAGCTGATGGACTGCTACCAAAATCCCGACCCTTTGGGGCATTTGCAGTCCTACCGGGACTACAGTCTGGTGCTGGGAAAGGCGGTGGAGGTCATCACCCCCACAGGGCCCATCCCCGCCACAGCCCTTTCTATCGACGAGCACTTCCGGCTGGTGGTGCGCTACTCCGACGGCCGGGAGGCTGCCCTGTCCCAGGGGGAAGTAAGTGTGCGCCCCGGAAAAGAATAAGCGCAAAAACCAGCTCCTCCCGGGGCTGGTTTTGCTTTCCACATCGGTTTTCTGGATATGGAGAATGCCTGCTGTGAATCCCTCAGTCAAAAATCAAAGATTTTTGCCAGCTCCCTTTCGCAAGGGAGCCTTTGGTGCCGATACCGGGCATTGGAGGGGCAGTAACGATTTGCAGAAGATTACCGTGGGAAATTGTCAGCGGCCACTGGCCGCCGGCGGTACGCCGCATTTGATTTTTTGTTTCAACGGTGCTATGATAAGGGAAATTCTACTCAACAGGAGTGTTTGCTATGAAAACCGTTCCTCAGCGTTTGGCCGACCTTCGGGCGGCTATGGAAAAATCCGGCTGCCATGCCTATCTCATGCCCAGCTCCGACCCCCACGCCAGCGAATACGCCCCGGCTCATTACACCGCCTGGGAGTATTTCTCCGGCTTCTCCTGTGAAAACGCCAATCTGGTGGTGACTTTACAGGAGGCCGCCCTGTGGGTGGACGGCCGGTTCTTTGGAGCTGCCGATGCCGCATTGGCCGGCACCGGCGTGGCCTCCATGCACATGGGGGTCAAGGGTGTGCCCACTTTGTCTGAGTACCTCACGGAAAAATTGCAGCCCGGGCAGGTGCTGGGCTACACGGCGGAGGTTATGCCCCTGAGCCAGCTGCGGCGGCTGGAGGCTTTGGCGAAGAAGGAGGGTTTTGCCCTCTCCCCCCAGCCTCTGGTGGACGAGGTCTGGACGGAGGACAGACCTGCCCTGCCTGCCACCCCTGTGTGGCTCCTGGACACCCGGTATGCCGGGCTTTCCCCGGCGGAAAAGCTGACAAAGCTCCGGGAAGCTTTGGTTCAGCAGGAGGCTGACGCCATGGTGGTCACCCGGCTGGACAGCGTAGCCTGGCTGCTGAATCTCCGGGCTGAGGACATTGACCACACCCCCTACGCCCTGGCCTTTGCCTATGTGGACATGGACAAGGCTGTACTCTTCACCGATTGCAGCCGGGTTCCCCAGGAGGTCAAGGACGCCCTTGCCCAGGCCGGGGTCTCCCTGGAAGATTACCAGGCTCTGCCCGGCTATATCGGGGAAATTTCCCAGCCCCGGACGGTGCTTTTTGAGCCGGGCAGTCTCAACGCCGCCCTTTACAATGCCCTCCGGGAAAATCCCGCCTGCACCCTTCTGGAAAAGGCCGACCCCATCAGCATGATGAAAGCGGTGAAGAACGAGACGGAAATCGCCGCCACCCGGCAGGCTCACCTTTCTGACGGCGCCGCCATGGTGCGCTTCCAGATGGAGCTGGAAAAGCGGCTCTCTAATGGAGAAATCCTCCGGGAGACGGATGTGGATGAAATTCTCCTGCGGCATCGGAGCCGGGGAGAGGGCTTCCTCTTCCCCAGCTTCTCCACCATCGCCGCCTGGGGCCCCAACGCCGCCATGATGCACTATGCCCCCAAGGCCGGCGCTGATGCCCAGATTGGCACCGATGGTTTCCTGCTGGTGGACTGCGGCGGCACCTACTATCAGGGCACCACGGACATCACCCGCACCTATGCCATCGGGGACATCTCCGAAGCCCACAAGCTGGCCTACACCCGGGTGCTCCGGTGCCACATTGATGTGGCTATGGCGGTGTGGCAGGCCGGGGCTACCGGCGGGGAGCTGGATATGCTGGCCCGGCAGCCCATGTGGCGGCATATGCTTGACTACCGCTGCGGCACCGGACACAGCGTCTCCCATGTGGGGGCTGTCCACGAAGGGCCCCATGGTCTTCGTCCCCACAACGCCGTGGCCTTCCAGCCGGGCATGATCGTCACCGACGAGCCGGGTATCTACGAAGAAGGCGAAGTGGGCATCCGGGTGGAAAACGAGCTTTTGTGTGTGGAGGCCGGGGAAAGTCCCTACGGCCGGTTCCTGAAATTTGAGCCCATCACCTTCTGCCCCATGGATGTAAGCTGCGTGCTGCCGGAGGAGCTGACGAAGGAGGAGCGGCAGTGGCTCAATGTCTACCACGCCCAGGTGCTGGAGAAGCTCTCCCCCCTGCTGACCGGCGAGGAAATCGCCTGGCTCACCACAAAGTGCGCACCTATCTAATCGAAAACCGCTGTCCCGGAATGGGACAGCGGTTTTTCTTACTTGCCGAACTTTTCCTTGACGGTTTTCAGCATCTGCCGGATGGGCAGGTGGTAGGGGCAGCGGGGTTCGCAGGCGCCGCACTCGATACAGGCGGAGGCGGTCTGGGGCAGGGCTTCGTAGCGGCCTCTTGCCCAGTCCGCAAGGCCATAGCGGCTGAGGTAACCTTCCATCAGGAACATGGAGGGGATGGGAATGCCCACGGTGCAGGGGGCGCAGTAGTTGCACCGGCGGCAGAACTGGGAGCCCAGGGTTTTCCGGATTTCCTCCACCTTGGCCTCCTCTGCCTCTGTCCAGGGGCTTTTATCCTCCGCAGCTGCCAGGTTTTCCTGAAGCTCCGAAAGCTCTGCCATGCCGGGAATCACGATGGTGACGGCGGGGTTTTTCCCCACGAACCGCAGGGCCAGGCGGGCGTCCTCGATGGCGCCTCCTGCCAGAGGCTTCATGGCGATAAAGCCGATGTTCTTTTCCCGGCAAGCGGCAATCTCGGCTTCAGCCTGAGTTTCCACAAAATTGTAGGGGAACATGATGGTCTCCACCCAGTCCATGTCCAGCGCTTTCTGGAACAGCTCCCGGGAGTGAAGGGTAATGCCGATATGTCCGATCTTACCGGCAGCCTTCGCCTCCTGCAAAGCCTCCAGGGCACCGCCGGGAGAGAGAATCTGCTCCAGTCCCTTGGCATCCGGGTTATGAAGCTGGTACAGGTCAATAGAATCCGTCCGGAAATTTTTCAGGCTGATGGCAATGTCCCGGGCCATGGTTTCTTTATCCTTGGCGCCGCTTTTGGTGGCAAGGATAAACCTGTCCCGAATCCCCTCCAGGCCGTAGCCCAGGTATTCCTCGCTGACGGAGTAGGCTCTGGCGCTGTCGATATAGTTGATTCCTGCCGCCGCCATGGCCTGCAGAAGCTTCCGGGTTCCCTCCCGGTCGATACGCTGCACCGGGATGCCGCCCAGACCCATCCGGGACACTTTCAGGCCGGTTTTTCCTAAAACGGTATATTCCATCCTTCATTCTCCTTACTTTTCCGTATTTTTCTGGTAGATGAGCATAAGGCCCTTCAGCAGCAGGTCATCGTCCAGAATCACGGGGTTTCTGCACAGGGGCACCACCTGGCCCGCCAGGCCGCCGGTGGCAATGACGGTGCATTTTTCCCCCATTTCCGCCTGAATCCGGTCGATGAGGCCGTCAATCATGGAGGCGCTGCCGTACATCAGGCCGCTTTTGATGCACTCCACCGTGTTGGTGCCGATGATGCTCTTAGGGGGATCAAAGGACACCCGGGGCAGCTGGGAGGTGCGGCTCACCAGAGCCTCGGCGGACACCGCCATGCCGGTGGTGATGAGGCCCCCCAGGTAGTTGTGGTTTTTGTCAATGACGGAGAAGGTGGTGGCGGTGCCCATGTCGATGATAATCATAGGCGCCGGGTACTCCTGACAGCCGGCCACGGCATCCACCACCAAATCGCTTCCCAGCTGGGCAGGGTTGTCAATCCGGATTTTCAGGCCGGTTTTGATTCCCGGCCCCACCACCAGGGGCTTTACCTTGCAGAACTTTTCGATGGCTCGCTTGAAGGTGTTGGTGACGGAGGGCACCACCGAGGACACGATGGCTCCCCGGATGTCCTGGGGGTTCCTATGGTGCATTTCCAGAGCGGTTTTGATGGTCACCGCATACTCCAAGTCCGTTGCGGTGTGCTTGGTGGACACCCGCTCCCGGAAGAGGATTTTGGAATCCTGGAAGCAGCCCATAACGATGTTGGTATTTCCGATGTCAATGGCCAGAATCATATGTTTTCTCCTACTTGGTTTTAAGTACGTTTGCCTTCATTACCGCAAGGCAGATGGCACCAGCCAGCAATGCCGCCACCACCGCTTCGATGGTGCCGTTGATGCCCACCACGCTGAGAATGACCCCCAGCACCGCCTCATAGGCGATGCCCCGGGCGGCGGCGTAGGCAGAGCCAAAGAACAGGTAAATCATGCCCATCACCAAGATGGTATTGGTCATGGAGCCTGCCACACCGGCAAGGAGCAGGGAAATCTTCCCGGGGCCTTCCTTCTTAAAAAGCTTTTGCAAGCCCCGGTATACATAATAGGGAACCACGCCGGTGAGAATCCGGGGCAGGAAGCACACAATGAGAGCCAGAGGGCTTCCCCCCAGTCCCTCTCCCATGGAAATGAAGGGAGAGAAGCAGAAAGCGGTTAGCCCTGGCTGGGTGGTGTTGTTGATCAGGCTGGTGAGGCCGAATACAAAGCCTAAAAATCCCCCTGCCTTTGGCCCCAGCAAAATCGAGCCCACAATCACAGGGATGTGGATGGTGGTGGCCTGCACAGCCAGCACGGGGATTTTGATGTAGCCAATGTAGGGGATGAAGGACAGCATGACAATGAGCGCCGTGAGTAGTGCCAGCTGTACCATGGACAGGGTTTTTCCTTGTTTCATAATATAACCTCCAATGTTATCATTCCTCTTTCGAGGGTATCATACACAAAGCTCCGGCTCCCACTTTTCCCCTGTCAGATTTCCCGGGGGAATACCTGCAGGTGGGGAAAGCAAAAAGCCTTCGCTTTTCGGACGGGTTCATTATACCACACTTTCCCAAAATTGCTATAGCTTTCAAAATTTTTCTGTGGTATAATCCTTTCAGAAATCTCAAAAAATCAAGGGAGGATTCCCCTATGTTATCGGGAAAAACCGTTGTTTTGGCCGTATCCGGCAGCATTGCCGCCTATAAAGTCCCCAATCTTGCCAGAATGCTCCGAAAGCTTCACTGCCATGTGCAGGTGCTGATGACGAAAAACGCCACCAATTTCATTAACCCCATCACCTTCGAGACCCTCACCGGTACCAAGTGCCTCATTGACACCTTCGATCGGAACTTTCAATACAGCGTAGAGCACGTGGCCCTTGCCAAGCAGGCAGATCTGGTGGTGGTGGCTCCCGCCTCTGCCAATGTGATTGGTAAGCTCTCCTGGGGCATTGCGGACGATATGCTCACCACCACCATCATGGCCTGCCCCTGCAAAAAGCTTGTAAGCCCTGCCATGAACCACAATATGTACCACAACCCCATTGTGCAGGACAATCTGAAGCGGCTGGCCTCTTTCGGCTATGAGATTATCGCTCCGGATCACGGGATGCTGGCCAACGGGGACTCAGGAGACGGACGGATGCCGGAGGAATGGGTGCTCTTGGAGTACATTCTCCGGGAGCTGGCCTTCCCCAAGGATATGGCGGGGAAAAAGGTGCTGGTCACCGCCGGCGCCACCCGGGAGCCCATTGACCCGGTGCGGTTCATCACCAACCACTCCTCGGGAAAAATGGGCTGCGCCCTGGCAAAAGTCGCCATGCTCCGGGGGGCAGAGGTGACTCTGGTTCACGGTGCCATGGAGGTCAAAGCACCCCTGTTTGTGCAGTGCCGCCCGGTGGTCACTGCGGAAGATATGTTCCAGGCGGTGGAAGAGCTGGCTCCTCAGCAGGACATGGTGATTATGGCGGCGGCGGTTGCGGACTACACCCCGGTGACCACCGCCTCCCAAAAGCTCAAAAAGTCTGACGGGGATATGGCCATCCCCTTAAAACGCACTCAGGATATCCTCGCCTGGCTTGGCAATCACCGTCAGCCCCATCAGGTGCTTTGCGGCTTCTCCATGGAGACGGAGAACCTGCTGGAAAACTCCCGGGCAAAGCTTCAGAAGAAGGGCTGCCAGATGATTTGCGCCAACTCCATTGCCCAGGAGGGGGCAGGCTTCGGCACCGACACCAATATTCTCACCCTCATCACCCCGGAAAAGACCGAGGAGCTTCCCATCATGACCAAGGAGCAGGCAGCCGGTGAGATTCTCACCCGGCTGATGCAGCTGTAAGTCAGGAAAAGTTTACAATTTAGGAAGCTCTGAATAAATAGTCAAGAGCTGGTAGCGAGAGATTTTTCGTCAGACAAAAGAATGGAAAACGGCGGAATACTGTATGTATTTCCCGTTTTTCATTCTGCATGGATGGCGAAAAAAGATCCGCTATCCAGCCGCAGACGATTTATTCAGAGTTTCCTTTATATACCCCCGAAAAGCAGGGAAAACCCCCGATTTTTCGGGGGTTTTTCCTATTTATCCCCGGAGGGGAGAGGCCATTCTCCCGGCAGTAGGTTGCAAAAGAACATGCTTCGTGGTATGATAGGTCTATACACCAAATGGAGGTGCTTCCATGGCACTATCGGCAAAATATGTCCGCAGCCGGCTGACCATGCTCCGGTCTGTGATGAAGAATTTTTCCCTGGAGTCCTCCCGGAAGGGGCAGCGGATGCTGGGAGAATTGATGGAATTCAAGCACCGGAAAATGGTGATTATCAAAGACCATCCCTTTGAGAAATTCGCCGCCGCCTGGGTGATTCCCAAGGACGAGCGGCGGCAGGGGGTTATACTGTACCTTCACGGCGGCGGCTACGCCTGCGGCGATCTGGAATACGCCAAGGGCTACGGCTCTACCCTGGCGGTGCGGTGCGGCATCCGGGTATTCAGCCCCGCCTATCGGCTGGCGCCGGAGTCCCCCTTCCCGGCAGCTCTGGAGGATGCTTTGGAGAGCTACCGGTATCTGCTGAAAAAGGGCTATGACCCCAGGCAGATTGCCCTGTGCGGAGAGAGTGCCGGCGGAGGCTTAATTTACGCCCTGTGTCTCAAGCTGAAAGAAGAAAATCTCCCCCTTCCCGGCGGGCTCATTGCCATGTCTCCCTGGACGGACTTGACCTCCTCTGGGGAATCCTACGAAACCAACCGGGATGTTGACCCCAACATGACCGTAGAGCAGCTGCAATTTTATACCCGGTGCTACACCACCGACCCCAAAAATCCCCTGGCCTCCCCCATCTTCGGCAACCTGGAAGGGCTGCCTCCCTCCCTTATTTTCGTGGGCGGGGACGAGATTATGCTCAGCGATGCGGCGGATATGCACAAAAACCTCCTGGCAGCGGGGTGCAAAAGCCGTCTGGTAGTCGCCCCGGAGCGGTGGCACGCCTATGTGCTTTATGAGCTGGCGGAAAACGAGGAGGACTACGACACCATCAACCACTTCCTCAGCCAGTATATCAGCGAGGAGAACAAGCTCCGGTGGATGCCTCTGGACAACGCCGCCAAAATTTATCCGGCGGCCCGGAGCCACAACTGGACCAACGCCTTCCGCCTCTCCGCTACCTTGAAAGAGGAGGTGGACACCAAGGTTTTGCAGTCGGCCCTGGATGTGACCATCCGCCGGTTCCCCTCTCTTGGCACCCGGCTGCGGAAGGGGCTGTTCTGGTACTATTTGCAGCAGGTGTCCCACGCCCCTGCCATCCGGCAGGAGATGAGCTACCCCCTCACCCGCATGACCCGGAAGGACTTGCGGGACTGCGCCCTGCGGGTGATTGTGTACCACAACCGGATTGCGGTGGAGTTTTTCCACTCCCTTACCGACGGCAACGGGGGTGTGATTTTCCTCAAGGCCCTGGTGGCGGAGTATTTGCAGCAGAAGTACCACCTGGTGATTCCGGCGGAACAGGGTGTGGTGGGACGGCTGGAGGAGCCTTCCCCGGAGGAGCTGGAGGACAGCTTCCTCAAATACGCCGGGCCGGTAAGCGCCAGCCGCCGGGAGAACAACGCCTGGCACTTAAAAGGCACCCCGGAGCCCGACGGCTTTCTCAACGTCACCTGCTTCCAGCTGCCGGTGGCCCAGGTGCTGGAGCAGGCCCATCACTACTGCGTCAGCATGACCACCTTCTTAAGCGCCGCCCTGATGCAGGCCATTTTGAACCTCCAGGCCCAGCAGATCCCCAACCGCCGGTACCGGAAGTATGTGAGGCTTCTCATTCCTGTGAATCTGCGGCGGCTCTTTCCCAGCAAGTCCATGCGGAACTTTGCCCTTTACACCACCCCGGAGGTGGACCCCAAGCTGGGAGACTACAGTTTTGAGGAACTGTGTCAGATCATCCAGCACCGGATTGCCCTGGATGTGACCCCCAAGCAGATGTCTGCCCGGATTGCCACCAACGTAAAAAGCGAGCAGGTGTTCCTGCTGAAAATCACCCCGCTGTTTATCAAGAACCTGGTGATGAAGGCGGTATTCTTAGCAGTGGGGGAGCGGAAGTCCTGCCTGTGCCTGTCCAATCTGGGGCAGGTGACCCTTCCCAAGGAAATGGAAAGCTATGTGGAGCGGCTGGATTTCATCCTCAGCTCCCAGGCCATGTCCCCCCACAACTGCGGGGTTTTGTCCTACAAGGACACCCTGTATGTAAACTTCACCCGGAACATTGTGGAGCCCAATCTGGAGCGGGAATTTTTCCTGGTGCTCCGGGAGATGGGCCTTCCGGTGGAAGTGCAAAGCAATCATTCTCCCAAGTAAGGAGTGGATTTTATGTACTGTATTACCTGCGGCGTCAAGCTCTCTGACACGGAAAAGCAATGCCCCCTGTGCGGCACCATTCCCTTCCACCCGGACATTGTGATGCCCGATGCCCTGCCCCTGTTCCCCCAAGAGCGGAACCCCCACACCAAGGTCAGTCCCTGGGGCATTTTGTGGGTGGTCTCGGGGCTCATGGTGGTGGCGATTCTCACGGTGCTGCTGTGCGATTTGCAGCTCTCCGGGGGCGTCACCTGGTCCGGCTATGTGATTGGGGGGCTGGGGGTATGTTATGTTACCTTTCTTCTGCCCCTGTGGTTCAAAAAGCCCAACCCGGCGGTTTTTGTACCCTGTGCGTTTCTTTCCATCGGGCTGTATCTGCTGTATATCAACCTGGCCACCGGCGGACATTGGTTCTTATCCTTCGCCTTCCCGGTGGTGGGCTTCTTCGGGTTGCTTCTTACCACCGTCACCACCTTGCTCCGGTACATCCGCAAGGGCCGGCTCTACATTTACGGCGGCGGCTTCATCGCCCTGGGGGGGTTCATGCCCCTGATGGAGTTTCTCCTGAACCACACCTTCCTGAACGGAAAGCAGCTCCTCTGGGCCTACTTCCCCATGGGCGCTCTGGTTCTCTTCGGCGGCTTCCTGGTATTCCTCGCCCTCTGCCGCCCCGCCCGGGAGGTCATGACCCGAAAGTTCTTCATCTAAGGCGGCGTGCCGCCGCTGTCAATGCGCACGGTAATCTTCTGCAAATCGTTACTGCCCCTCCAGTGCCCGGTATCGGCGGCGACTCGCCGCTGACGATTTCGCACGCCGGGGTGCCCCCGGTGGCAATTTCGCACGGCAATCTTCTGTAAATCGTTACTGCCCCTCCAGTGCCCGCCGGGGTGCCCCCGGTGTCAATTTCGCACGGTAGCTTTCTACGAATCGTTCTTTCCCTGACCCGCCCGGTATCGTTACTGCGGTGCAGTAGGTGCTTAGGACAAAGCCCCCCTGGCCATTGTGGGGGTGGTTTGGCGAAGCCAAACCGGGGGGATTCCCCAGGCTGGCAGGTTTCCACATAGGTTTGTACTTTCAAGAAGTACCTCCTGTGAATCCCTCAGTCACGGCTACGCCGTGCCAGCTCCCTTTGGCAAGGGAGCCTTTTGGCGCCCGGTATCGTTCTATGTGCGATACCGGGCTTTTTCAGACTTTCAATCGACAGCGTGGGAAGAAAGCACCCCAAAATCCCACAAACCCAAACGGGGGTAGGGGCTAAAACCCACCACCCGAGCCAAAGCGAAGGGTCAATCCCGGATGGTTCCTCCCGGGGGATTCTTAAGGGGGGAACAATTCGAGCGGGAGCGAGTTGTTCCCCCCTTAAGCCGGACAACTTTCCTTCCTTTCTTGCCGGAGCAAGAAAGGAAGGCCCTGCTGGCAAGCACTTGCAGAAAGCCGATTGGAGAATAGGCTGAAAGGTTATAACCGGATGTCGATAACCACCAGCAAGTACCACCCCATCAGCAAAACGCAACTGCGACCCCCGCTTGCTCCCTCAGACACGGCTACGCCGTGCCAGCTCCCTCCCGGAGGGAGCTATGGGGTGCGTACCTTTCCACATAGGTTTGTGCTTTGGGGAAGTGCCTTCTGTGCGATCCCTCAGTCACGCCTCCGGCGTGCCAGCTCCCTTTCACAAGGGAGCCTTTGGGCGCACTATCGATACCGGGCGGGTCAGGGAAGTAACGAATCGTAGAAAGCTATCGTGCGCATTGACAGCGGCGGCACGCCGCCTTTGGCAAGGGAGCCTTTGGGTGCGGTATCGATACCGGGTATTAAAAATCCCGCAGCTTCTTGGGGAAGCTGCGGGGTTTTGTTTACTTTTGGGCGGGTTTGCCGGTATAGAGCTGGTAGTAGCGGCCCTTTTCGGCGATGAGCTGGTCGTGGTTGCCCCGCTCGATGATGCGGCCCTGTTCCAGAACCATGATACAGTCGGCGTTTTTGACGGTGGACAGGCGGTGGGCAATGACGAAGGTGGTTCTGCCGGCCATGAGCCGGTCCATGCCCTCCTGCACCAGAGCCTCCGTCCGGGTATCGATGGAGGAGGTGGCCTCGTCCAGAATCAGCACCGGGGGATTGGCTACCGCCGCCCGGGCGATGGCCAGCAGCTGCCGCTGACCCTGGCTCAGGTTGCCGCCGTCGCCGGTAAGCACCGTGTGATAGCCCTCCGGCAGACGCTTTACAAAGCTGTGGGCGTTGGCCAGCTTTGCCGCCTGGATGCACTCCTCGTCGGTGGCGTCGGGACGGCCGTAGCGGATGTTGTCCAGCACCGTGCCGGTGAACAGGTGGGTATCCTGAAGCACCATGCCCAGGGAGCGGCGCAAATCCGCCTTTTTAATCTTGTTGATGTTGATGCCGTCGTAGCGGATTTTGCCGTCGGCAATGTCATAAAACCGGTTGATAAGATTGGTAATGGTGGTCTTGCCGGCGCCGGTGGAGCCAACGAAGGCAATCTTCTGACCGGGGGTGGCGTACATCTTGATGTTGTGCAGCACAAGCTTATCCGGTTCATAGCCGAAGTCCACGTCGTCGAAGGTCACGTCGCCTTCCAGCTTCTTGTAGATAATCTCGCCGGTTTTGGTCTTGTGCTTCCAGGCCCAGATGCCGGTGCGCTCGGCGCACTCTGTGAGATTGCCCTCGGCGTCCTCCCGGGCGTTTACCAGCTGGGTGGTGCCCTCGTCGGTCTCGGGCTTCTCGTCCATCAGGGCGAAAATCCGCTCTGCACCTGCCACAGCCATAACCACGGAGTTCATCTGCTGGCCAATCTGGCTGATGGGCTGGGTGGAGCTCTTGTTCAGGGCAATGAAGCTGATGAGGGTGCCGAGAGTCAGGCCGAACATACCGTTCAGGGCCAGGATGGCGCCGATGATGATACACACCACATAGCTGATGTAGCCCAGGTTGCCGTTCACCGGCATGACGATGTTGGCGAAGGCGTTGGCTTTATAAGCGGAGTCCCGCAGCTCGTCGTTGAGTCTGGTAAACTCCTCCAGGTTCTTCTCCTCGTGGCAGAACACCTTGACCACCTTCTGGCCGGCCATCATCTCCTCGATGTAGGCGTTCACCTTGCCCAGGCTCTTCTGCTGGACGGAGAAGTACTTCCGGGACTTACTGCCGATGAAGCCCATGGCCCGGGTCATGACCCACACCATGAACACCGTCCAGATGGTCAGAGGAATGTTCATATACAGCATACTGGCAAAGGTGGTTACCACCGTCACCGAGGAGTTAATCAGCTGGGGAATGCTCTGACCCATGAGCTGCCGCAGGGTGTCCACGTCGTTGGTGTAGACGGACATGATATCGCCGTGGGGGTGGGTATCAAAATACTTGATGGGCAGGCTCTGCATATGGTTGAACAGATCCACCCGGATGTTCCGCATGGCGCCCTGGCAGATAATCACCACAATCCGGTTATACAGGAAGGAGGCCAGGATACCCACCACATAAAATGCGATGAGCTTCATAAGGGCTCCTGCCAGAGGCCCGAAATCCGGGTTGGACACCCCAATCAGGGGCACCACATAGTCGTCCACCAGGGTCTGCATGAACAAAATACCGTTCAGGGTGGAGATGGCGGAAATCAGGATGCACACCACCGCCACGAAGGAGGCCAGCTTGTAATCCCGGAGCATATACCCCAGAACCCGCTTCAGAATGGGCCAGGGATTGCCCTCAAATTTTGCACCGTAATTCTTCTGACGCATGGCTTACGCCTCCTTTCCTTCCGGAATTGCATCCGGGGTGGGGCCGTCGAAGTCGCCGCCGCCCTGGGTCTGTACCTGGTAGATCTCCCGGTAGATGTCGTTGTTCTCCAGCAGGTGCTCGTGGGTGTCGAAGCCCACCACCTTGCCGTCGTCCAGCACCAGAATCCGGTCGGCGGACTCGATGGCGGACACTCTCTGAGCAATGATAATCTTGGTCACGTCGGGAATCTCCTCCCGGAAGGCCTTCCGGATCCGGGCGTCGGTGGCGGTATCCACGGCGCTGGTGGAGTCGTCCAGAATCAGCACCTTGGGGTTTTTCAGCAGGGCTCTGGCGATACACAGCCGCTGCTTCTGGCCGCCGGACACGTTGGTGCCCCCCTGCTCAATCCAGGTTTCGTAGCCCTTGGGGAAGTTCATCACGAAGTCATGGGCACAGGCCTTCTTACAGGCGTCCATGCACTGCTCCTCCGTGGCCTCCTCGTTGCCCCACCGGAGGTTATCCAGGATGGTGCCGGAGAAGAGCACGTTCTTCTGGAGTACCACAGCCACGCTGTTGCGCAAAAACTCCATATCGTAGTCCCGCACATCCACGCCGCCGACCTTGACGCTGCCCTTATCCACATCGTACAGACGGCTGATGAGGGACACCAGGCTGGACTTGCCGCAGCCGGTGCCGCCGATGATGCCGATGGTCTCCCCGGAGTGGATGTTGAGGTTGATGTCCTCCAGCACCTCCTCGCCGCCGGTATGCCGGTAGGAGAAGTGGACATGGGAGAACTCCACGCTGCCGTCCTTCATCTCATGGATGGGCTCCTTGGGCTGCTGAATGTCGGGAACCTCGGAAAGCACCTCCGCCGCCCGCTTCATGGCGGCAATGCTCATGGACAGCATGACGAACACCATGGAAAGGATCATCAGGGACATGAGCACATTCATGATGTAGTTGAAAAGGCTGGACAGCTGGCCCGGGGTAATCTCGCCGAACACCACAGACCGGCCGCCGAACCAGGACAAAGACACCATGCAGCCGTAGATGACCACCATCATAATGGGGCCGTTCAGGGCTACCCGCTTTTCCGCCTTTACAAAGAGCTTGTAAAGGTTATTGGCGGCATTGTAGAACTTTTCCTTCTCGAAGTCCTCCCGGACGAAGGCCTTCACCACCCGGATGGCGGAGACATTCTCCTGAATCTCTGCGTTCAGGTCGTCGTACTTTTTGAACACCTGGTTGAAAATCCGGGTCACGGTGGCAATCACCAAAGACAGGGCAATGGCCAGGAACACCACAGCCACGAAGAAAATGCTGCTGAGCCTGGGGCTGATGGTGCAGCACATGATGATGCTGAACAGGAACATAAGGGGAGCCCGGATTGCCATACGCAGGCACATCTGGTAGGCGTTCTGGATGTTGGTCACGTCCGTGGTCAGACGGGTGACGAGACCTGCCGTGCTGAACTTGTCAATGTTGGCAAAGGAGTAGGTCTGAATCTTTCCGAACATGGCCTCCCGCAGATTGCAGGCAAGACCGGCAGACGCCATGGCGCCGTAACGGCCGGCCAGCACGCCAAAGGCCAGAGACAAAAAGGCCATCACCAGCATGAGACCCCCGTACAGCAGAATCTGGGACAGATTTCCCGCCTGGATGCCCCGGTCAATGACCAGTGCTGAAATAAACGGTATGAGCACCTCCATCACCACTTCCGCCGCCGTAAACACTGGCGTCAGCAGGGAGGCTTTTTTATACTGCTTCACCTGGGCTAAAATCAATTTAACCATACAGTATCCTCCAATCATTTGATTTTTCGCCTGATATTATACTCGTTTTCCCCTTGAATGTGAATTCAGAATATGTTATTATTGATAAGGGAAACTTATTGATAAAGGGGTGGTTTCTTTGAATACCTTTCAGCTGGAATGCTTCCTGGCGGTGGCGGAGAACTTAAGCTTCGCCCGGGCCGCCCAGCAGCTGCACATTACCCAGCCGGCGGTGACCCAGCAGATCAAGGCGCTGGAGAAGGAGCTGAACGCCAAGCTCTTCGCCCGGTCTACCCGCAGCGTCAAGCTCACCCGGGAGGGGGCGGTGTTCCTCTACGATTCCCGGCACATCCTCTCCATTGCCCGGCGGATGACCGACCGGTTTGCCGCAGCGGAAAGCTCTACCATGAAGTTTCTGTCCGTGGGCTGCTACAACTATATCTGCCTGTTTCTCATGATTCCTGTGATGGAATCCCTCAAAGCCCAATTCCCCATGCTCCATCCCCGGCTGCCGGTGCTGCCCTTCAACCACATTTACCGGCTGCTGGACGATGAGGAGCTGGATGCGGTGGTGGCCTTCCGGGAGGATTCCTCTGTCCGGGTAAGAGCCGCCTATCAGGAGCTGACCCAGACCCCCCTGGTGTGCCTGTGTCCCCCGGACAGCCCCCTGGCCCGGAGGGAGTCCCTCTCCCTGAAAGACCTGGAGCAGGAGCTGCTGGTGCTGTTCAATCCCACCCGGGCCCCCTACCACATCGGACGGATTCACGGGGAGCTGATGACCAACCGCCAGCCCGGGGAGTTCTACTTCTGCGAAAGCGAGCAGGCCATCATGGTGCTGGTGGCGGCAGGCTACGGGGTTTCCATCCTGCCGAAAATCCTGGTGCCCCAAAACACCCGGGTCGTGGCCATCCCCCTGGAGGACTGCGCTCCCCTCTCCTTCGGCATCTACTACAAGTCCATGGAAAACAACCCCACCTTGCAGGAGTTTATTGCCGGGATGCGGGCCACCTTCCAGAAGAAAAGGCCCCTGCCTCCCCCTGCCGACGATTATCAGGAGGTGGGGCAATGACCGGCATTTACCCCTCCCCTTTGGGAGTGATTCTGCTGACAGCGGACGAAATCGGCCTGACGGATGTCCGGTTCGGGGAGCCCGGCTTCGGAGCAGAGCGGCAAATCCCCCCAGACCTGCTTCCGGCGGCCCGGTGGCTGGACAGGTACTTTGCCGGAGAGCAGCCCGGGGAGCTTCCGCCCCTGCATCCGGTGGGCACGCCCTTTCAGCTGCAGGTGTGGGAAATGCTCCGGGAGATTCCCTACGGAAAGACCTGCACCTACAAAGACATGGCCAAACGCTTTCACCGCCCCATGTCCGCCCAGGCCATCGGGGGTGCCGTGGGGAAAAACAAACTGTCCCTGTTCCTCCCCTGCCACCGGGTTATCGGCTCCGACGGCAGTCTCACCGGCTACGCCTGGGGCCTCTGGCGGAAGGAATGGCTTTTGAAGCTGGAAGGGGAAAGCTGTCCGCACCCCCCAACGGTCTGAAGGAGCGCATACCCCTCTCCGGGGCGGACTGAGGCACACCGGATCCGCAGCAGCTTATCACCCGCACCTTCCTCGGCCTCCAAAAGCCGGAGCCTGCCCCGATGCTCATGAAGGACAAGCCCCCGGTGCTTCCGGACTGAAGCCAACGCCCCCTTCTGCCCCTGACAGCGGGAGGGGGTTCTCTTTTTCCCGAAAAAAAGTTTTTCATCTTTGCAACACTTCTTTCCTTTTATTCGTTATCCAGACAGAAAGGGGGCGGAAGCCTTGTGGGAGGAACTGTATGAGCGGCACTACCGGGAGCTGTCCGGGTTTGCCCGGCGCATGAGCGGCAGCCCGGAGCTGGGGGAGGATCTGGTGCAGGACACCTTCCTCCGGGCCCTCCAGAATCCCGGGATTCTGGAGGATCTGACCCCAGCCAAGCAGCGGGCGTGGCTCTACCGCACCCTGAAAAATCTTTACTTTGACCGGTAGCGGCGGGGGGCTCTGGAGGCGGCTTACCTGGAAACCCTCCGGGAGGAGCCCCAGTGGGATAAGGGCATTCAGGAGATTGAAAGCACCCTGTTTCTGCAAGTCCTGGAGCCTCTGGATCGGACAATTTTTGAGCTCCGGTTTCAGGAGGGCTGCACCGCCCGGGAGATTGGGGAAATGCTGAATCTGCCCCCGGGCACCGTCCGCAGCCGCCTGTCCCGGTGCCGGAAGTACTTAAAGGAAAATCTGGAATAAGCATGGAGGAAATGATTATGGCTAAGAAACTGGTTATCAACTGCGCTACCTGCGACGCCCGGAACGCCCGGGAGGAAAACTACGCCCACTATGAAAGCATCACCATCAACTGCGCCATGGTGCTCACCAGTCCCCAGGGGAAGGCGGTGCTGAACAAGCTGCCCTTTACCCTCAACTGCGGCAACGTGCTGGAGCTTCCGGAGGGGGTCCAGCTGCGGAGCGTCAACGGCAGCACGGAAATCAAAAGCGGGGACGCCGTACCCCAGGAGCCTTATTTCATCGTAGCCAACGGCTCTGTCACCATCGGCCCCAATACGGAAAAGCAGCTGGAGCTGTGCCGGGGCATGAGCATCAACGGCTCCCTCATCTGTCCGGAAAGCATCTATTCCCAGCTGAATAATGTGAAGGTCAACGGCGCCACCACCTGCTATCCCGACGGTGCCATCGTGCTGAAGGGCAGCGCCGTCATTGACAAGCTCTTTGCCCTCCGGGCGAAAAAGGCATTGTACTGGGCAGCCCGGCGGATGATCTTTGTAGACCCGGAACTGAATCCCGGGAAGCTGGCGGAAAAGGGTGCCACCTTCTCCGCCAGGCAGGTGATTATGGCCCAGTCCCTGGTGGAGCCCCTCATCGACCGGATTGACGAGAAGGCGGAGATTGTGATGGTGCCTGACGGCACCTCCGTGGTGATGGACGATGTGACCCTGGACGAAACCACCCTGGGACGGTATGGCAGGCAGCTTTATATCATCGGGGATGTGACGGTTCCGGAGGACGGGGGGATTCTTAATGAGCTTTCCTACCTGAATGTCCGGGGAGATGCCCGGGTGCCGGAGGCTTACCGGGAGCAGCTGCTGGGGGTGCTGACGGACATTTCCGGTCAGGTGCGGCTGGCAAAGGCCAAGGGGGCGGTAGTGGGCGATAAGCCCATGGTGAAGATTACCCGGTGGATGCTGGAGCAGCAGCCCAAGGGTCTGGAGGTCTGCGACTGCGCCATGGTGAAGATTGCAGAGGACATTCCCAGGGAGATGATTATGAAGAAGCTTACCTTCCGGGACTGCACCATCATCAAGTGCACCCCGGAGCAGGAGGAGGCGGTGAACATGGTTTCCGAAGATGTGGCCGTGGTAGGCAGCCCTTCCGGAGGCGGTTCCCTGGGAGACTTGGTGGGCAACACCCTCCAGTCCGTATTCCAGGGCATCCAGGGGGCTCTGGACACCAAGGTCATCAACGCGGCGGACTACGTGCTGTAAGAAAGGAGCGGCTTATGAAAGGAAAGATGCATCCTGAGGGTTGGTATGAAAGCGAGTGCTGCTGGAACTGCGAGGCAGAAGATTTGGAAAAAATGCACCTGCGGTGCAGACCGGTAGCGAAGCGGAAGCCCAGAAAAATTCTCTGGAGCAAGTAAATTGGGACTTCCCAAACTGCCCCTTCTTTGCTATCATAGCCCCGAGCCCTTCCCTGGGTCGGGGCTATGGCCGGGGAAGGCAGATAGAAGAAAGGAAAGAACGGACTATGAAAAAAGCAAAAAGCATTCTTTGGGGTCTGGTGCTGGCGGCTGTGGGCGTGCTGCTGGGGCTGCGGGCGCTGGACATTGTGGATTTTTCCATTTTCTTTGACGGCTGGTGGACCCTGTTTCTCATCGTCCCCTGCGCCATCGGGCTTGTGACCGACCGGGACAAAACGGGAAATCTGGTGGGCCTTGCCATCGGCGTGTTTCTGCTGCTGGCCTGCCAGGACGTGGTAGGCTTTGACAAGCTGTGGAAGCTGCTGGTGCCGGCCATTATTGTGATTATCGGCCTTAAGATGGTTTTCCGGGGCATCTTCGGCAGGCGCACTTCCAAGACCTTTGTCTTCCGGAATCCGGGAAACCGGAACACCTTTGCCGCCTTCTCCGGTCAGACGGTGGTGCTGGAGAAGGAGACCTTTGAAGGGGCAGAGGTCAGCGCCGTGTTCGGGGGCGTGGAGTACGACCTGCGGAAAGCCCTGATCACCCAGGACTGCGGCCTGAAGGTCTCCGCCATCTTCGGGGGCATTGACATTTTTGTGCCGGACAACGTGAACGTGGTGGTAAACTGCACCTCCATTCTCGGAGGCGTTGACAATCAGGTGCCCCCCAGATCCGGCTGCCCCACCCTGTATATCAGCGGCACCTGTATGTTCGGCGGGGTGGATGTGAAATGAGCGGCGTACAAAAGGCAATCAAATACGGCGCCATGGCCTTCGGCATTTTCCTGATTGTGGCCATCATCGGCGGCGCCCTGAGTATTCTGGGATTTTTCCACCTGCTGGGGGATGGAGATGTGCTGGACACCCCCAGAACCTATCCCATCGCCCAGGATGTGAACAGCCTGGAGCTGGAAATCTCCGCCGCCCGGCTGAATATTGTCCAGGGGGATAGCTTCTCCCTGGAAAGCAACCTGGAAAAGCTGGAAATTCTCCAGGAAGGGGGAAAGCTCACCCTCCGGGAATCGGAAAAATCCTGGTTCTCCCTGGGCTCTGAGGGCTTTGTGACCCTCACGGTGCCGCAGGCGTGTGTGCTGGACGAGGTGGAGCTTTCCACCGGGGCGGCAGAGGTAAACCTGGAGGGACTGACCGCCCGGGAGGCAGAGCTCTCCCTGGGGGCAGGCAAGGCAGAGCTCAATGGGCTGACTGTCCTGGACTCCGGCAAGCTGGAAGGGGGCGCCGGGAAAATCACCCTGGAAAACGCCGCCCTTCACAACTTCCATCTGGAGCTGGGGGTTGGCACCCTGGACTTTTCCGGCAGCCTCACCGGTAACGGCGCCCTGGACTGCGGTGTGGGCTCCGTGGAAATGCACCTGGCAGGAAGCCAGGAGGACTACACCCTCACCGCGAAGAAGGGCCTTGGCACCATCTCCATCGCAGGAGAATCCGTCTCTGATGGGGAGGTCATAGGCAGCGGCAGCCACACCCTCACCGTCACCGGCGGAATCGGCAGTATCCGAATTGACTTTACTGCGTAAGAAATGCCCCATGTCTATTTTAGACATGGGGCATAATGTTTTGGGAACGGTCACAAATAACTACCCTGAATTTCAAATTCGTACCCCGAAGGGGTACACCTCACTTATTCACTATTCCCTATTACCTATTACTTTCCAAAAATCGACCCCTCGATTTTAGTGAAGAGTGAATAGTGAATAGGGAATAAGTAAAAATCGACAAGCCCCTGACGGTGCTTGTCAATTTTTGGTGCCGGTGACCGGGATCGAACCGGTACGCTTTTTAGGGCGAGGGATTTTAAGTCCCTTGTGTCTGCCTGTTCCACCACACCGGCGTGGCTCCTGGTATCATATCACAAAACCGGGAAACCGTCAAGTATTCTCCCTGCAACAGCCCCTATTTCCCGGGCTCAGTCCGGAAGCTGGATTTTCTCCAGGGCAAGGAGGCTGTCCTTTCGCACCCGGCGGGCCTTTTTCCAGGCGTACAGGCACACCCCCAGGATGCCCAGGCTCACCGCCCCGGCTATTGCGGCCCCCAGGGTTAAGCCGTTTTTGAGGCCCGCCCACATAAGCAGCCCCATCAGCACCCAGCCCCAGGCCGCCATGCCCAGCAGCCGGCACATATACACAAAAAAGGCCTGGTGCAAAATCTCCGGGCAGGGCTTACAGCTTACCTGCACGCCCTCCACCCCGTCCCCGGAGACCGTCACCCGGGGGGGCTGGTACTTCCCTGCTCCTTTGGATACCCCGATGGTGCAGGCCGTATCCTTCCGGGGGGTAAGGGTCACCTGAATGTCATAGGGGATTTTATCCTCCCAGGGGGTATCCTGCTGCAAAGCCGCCTGAATGGGGGCGGTGAGGAAAATACCCAGGGCCGCCAGGGCCTTCCCCCGGGAAGACAGGGGCTTTTCCCGGCAGATGGTGACAGCTTTTCCTTCCGCCGTATCCACCACCACCTCCTGCTCCGAAGACAGGTAAGCAGGCTTTCCCTCCTGCCGGACATACAGGGGGCAGTCAGAGGGGGTTTTTCCGTACAGGCAAAGACGGGCCATATCCAATCCTCCTTTTGAATGGCAAAAAAGGCGCCGCTGCTGCGACGCCTTTTTCAGAAAACTCAGCTGAACAGACCGTTCAGGCTGTTGCCCAGGCCGCCAATCAGGCCGCCCATGGCGCTGACCAGCATGCTTTCCAGAACCTTGTAAATCACCAGGTAGGACAGCAGCAGCACCACAGCCAGAACCAGGCTCACCACCAGAATGGTCACCAGGTTATCCTTCTTCTTCATGCCGGCAAACAGCAGCTTGGCATTGAGCACTGCCGCAGTCACCACAGCCAGGGCGACGAAAATACCGCCGATGGTAGCGGAAATCAGGGCGAAAAGACCACCCACAAAAGCGATAACGGCGGGGCAGACATTCACGCTGGAAGCGGTAATGAGGGCCTTCTGCCAGTTCACCTGCTCCTTCTTCAGCACCTGGGTCAGAAGCACAATCAGGAAGGGAACCAAAGTAGAAATCAGCCACACCAAAAAGCCCAGCCAGACGGAGGTGCCGGTAATGCTCACGCCTATGTAGGAAAGCGCCTCCTTGGCAGGACCCAGCAGTCCGGCCAGAACCATGACACAGCTCAGGATGTAAAGCACCAGGCCGCCGCCCAGAAATACCAGAGCGGTGGGCAGGTTCACGTGGACGCCCATGGGGTCATTCAGAAGGCCCTTGGCAGCGTTGGGTGTGCTCTTGAAGGCATCCCCCACAGCCTTGCCCACATCGCTGCCGGCAGGGGCTGCCTGACGGGGCTGCTGATAGGGCTGCTGGGGCTGCTGTTGTGCCTGCTGAGCCGCCTGGGCTCCGGGGCAGGAGCAGCTCTGTCCTTCCGGGACTTCTCTGCCGCAATATCTACAAAACATATCTTTTTCCTCCCACAATTCAATTCTATTTGAGCTTCCGGGTCATCCCCGGGAGAAACTCACAAAAAAACCATACCAAAATTTTAGCATTCTATGAATAAAATGTCAATACAGACGGGAAGTTAATTCTCCGGGGTCATAGGGGTTTGGAGATACTGCTCCCAGGGGAAGGCCTCCTGGGTGCTGTTCCAGCCGAAGGCCTCCCGGATGCCGGCGCACAGGGCGATGAGCTTGTTTTGCAGGGCTTCTCCCTGGAATTTACCCGCTCCGGCCTCCGCCATGGCATAGTAGAAAATCTGCTTCCGGTCCTCTGTGGGGTAGGACATGGAGATTTCATTCACAAAGGCCGGATTCTCCCCTTCCAGGTAGGCTTCCAAATTCTCCGGCACCTCATAGCTCAGGGCATAGGCAAAGCCCTCCGGGTTGTACTTTCCGTTCCAGTCGTCCAGCTCCCGGCTGTTGCCCATGACCCGGCTGTCCACCACAGCCCCCAAGCCCAGCAGCAGCTCCTGCTGTACCTGCCCCATAGCGGGGACAAAGACATGGGGTGTCCTGCCGTCCCATACCAGGGCTCCGGCACAGGGGGCTTCCACGGTGCGCACCAGCTCCATATACAGCTTCAGGCCGCCGGTGCTTTTGGTGGCAAAGTAACCCGGCAAGGACGAAAGCACCTGCTCAATCCCATCCAGAGTGGTTTCGATGGCCTCCACCTGGTACTCGGTGGTGTAGCCGTAGTCCCCGGGGGCCTCCTCCGGCTGGGTGATGCGGATTTGCACCCCGTAGGTGCGGTTCAGCTCCTCAATCCGGGTCTGGCACTGCTCCAGTCCTTCCGTATCCGGATTGTCCTTGGTATAAAGAGGGGCAAGGTAGAGAGCCTCCTGATTTACCGGGGTTTTTGCCGGCTCCCAGCGGTACAGGTTCCGGATCTCCCCTTCCTCCATGAGAAGGTACAAATACTGCCCTTCCCCATAGACCCGCAGGAGCTTTCCTGCCGGGCTCATATCCACCCGGCCGGTCATCTTCCCGGTTTCCAAATCGTACAGCTCCAGCACCTGGGAATCCTCCTGGCAGGTGATAAGTCCGTTGGAGCCAAGCACCGGCAGCAGGGTCTTGCCGGTGAGGTCTGCCGTAAAGCGCTGGGCTTCCCAGCCCCGGGTGCCCACCACCTGCTGCTCCACCAAGCCGTCCTGAATCCGGCAGAAATACCGTTCCTGCCAGGTGGAAAGGGACAAAAGCGCCACATCTTCTTCCGTGGACTGTCCCGTATCTGCCTTTATGTAGAGAACTTCCTGGGAATCCCCCACCCGGCAGGCCAGCACATCCCCGTCAAAGAAGCTGCCGGTAAGCTCCGGCTGCCCCTCCCCGAAGCTTCGCAGCGGGGCAGAAAAGCGGGTTTCCATGTCCAGCACCCGCACCTGTCCCGGCACGCAGTAGTAGATTTTCCCGTTTTTCAGGCTGACCACAGGGCAATCGGCCTCCTCCGGCAGGGGAATCTGCTCCTGCTGCTCCAGCCGGTCATTCAGCACCAGCACCTGCCGGGAGTCCCGGAGGTAAACGGCAATCTGCTGATTATAGACCGTAATGTCCTCTATACTTACAGGCTGGTCAAGGGGAAGCTGGGCTTCCTGCAAGCCCGATTCTCCCAGGAGGGTCAGGTTCCCCGCCCCGTCCAAAAGCAGGGGCCTGCCCTCCAGCAGCACAAAGTCCTGGATTTCTCCTTCCGTCCGGCACAGAAGCACTCCGCCCCGGGTCTGCTTCTCCATCTCGCTGGGCTGGTAGCCCAGGGGCTGGGTTTGGGCGGGTTCGGTTGGGGTTTCGGTGGTTTCTCCGGAATTGACCGTACAGCCTGCCAGCAGCAGGGTCAAAAGCAATAGTGCAATGGTTTTTTTCAAATCACTGTCTCCTTGCCAAAGTGTAGTCGTCCCCCTGTCGGTAATAGGGGCAGCGGCCCTGGGGCTGGACAAAGGCCCGGTAAAACTCGTCCTCGTCCAGCTCCATCATACAATAGTATGCATCCTCCTCCTGGTCATAGTCATAGTACCAGCAGGTTTCGCAAAGACTGTCCATCAATCTTCCTCCAGAATCCGGAAGGAAAATTCCCCCTTGTCATACACCAGGCAGCTGTGGCTGCCGTCCTTGGGGATGGACACGCTGCCGGGATTCAGGCACCGCACCCCCTCCACCTGGATGTCCTCCTTCACATGGGTGTGTCCGTAGAGGAACACATCTCCCGGATTCAGCCGGGGAAGGTTCCGGGGATTTTCATGGTGTCCGTGGGTCAGGTAGAAGGTCTTGTCCTCCACCAGCAGCTGGGAATAGGGTGCCATGCAGGGAAAGGGCAGCACCATCTGGTCCACCTCTGCCTCGCAGTTGCCCCGGACGCAGAGGATTTTCTCTGCCAGCGGGGACAGAAGGGCAATGACCGTCTTGGGGGCGTACTCCCGGGGCAGGTCGTTCCGGGGGCCGTGGTAGAGGATGTCTCCCAGAAGCACCAGTTTGTCCGGCTTTTCCGTCTCGTAAACTTCCAGCAGCTTCCGGCACCAATAGGCAGAGCCGTGGATATCGGAAGCGATAAGCAATTTCATGGTTATTTCCTCCCTTCCCTGGTTTTCAGGGTAGTAAGATAGTCCGCCACATCAAAGGGTTCCAAAGGGGCGTTTTTGGGCAGGTAGAGGGGGTGGTGGGGGTGGCCTGCCTTGCTCCGCTTGCCGGCGCAGTACCATTTTGCCCCGTGAGCCTCTCCCACCGCCAGTAAATCCTGAAGGCAGGCGGACAGGTAGTCCCGCTTTTCAATGATGGTGCCCCAGGCTGCCCAGATGCCCGGCTCCTCCGAGATGGACAGCACATAGGAAAAGGCCTCCAGATTCTCCTTGTGAAGCTGGAGGTTGCACACCTTTTCCATGGTGTCCGGGTCTGTAGCCCGCTGGGCATAGACATTGAACATAATAAAGCTGTCGTAGCCGTTTCCCAGGGCAATCCGCTCCACGGATTTTAAGGTGTTGTCCAGCCGCCCCGGCTGGGCGGTGGAGGGGTTGATGCCCACACAGATGAGGGGCTTTTTCCCCCGGGTTCCCAGTATGTAACGGTATTCCGTGTAAAAATCCGGCACATACAGCCATTGGTTTACATCGTACTCCGGTTTTTCCCGGCTGGCTTCTTCCAAAGCCTTCCGGAAGGGCAGAATGGTAATCTCACTGGTGGCAGAGGATGGCACGTGCATGGCTCAGCCTCCTACGGGGGGGAACCAGCAGTGCTGGTCCGGCTTATAGAAGTCACATTCTTCCTGGCGTCTTCCGGTCTGCTCCAGCCACTTGGCGAAGGCCTTGTCCAGGAAGGGGTACACCCCGGTCATGCCGGCCTGGAGCTGCACCGTCCGGCCGTCGTCCATATACAGCTCAATGAGCAGATTTCCCGAGGCGTTGTAAAGCTGCTGCCCGGTGATCTGACCGTAGCGGTAGACGATGCTCCGCTTGCCGAAGGTGGTGACAAGGAAGCTCTCCTGGTCGTAGAACACCCCGAAGGTCATGTAGTACACCACAAGAGCAATGCCCACCACCAGAATGATGCTGCCGCCGGCAATGAGAATCCAGCCGTTGGTAAGCCCTGAAAAAATCGCCGCCAGACCCAGCACCGCCAGAATCAGGCCGAAGGAGCCGTACCGCTTGTTTAGCCGCACCGCAAGGCCGGAGTGGTGCTGCTGCTGATTCCGGAACACCCGGGTAAAGCCCTTGTCCACCAGATAGCAGCCGCCGAACACCACTGCCATCACCACAATTACTGCCACATATTCCATGTCTTTCTCCTTAATTTATGGGCAGAGCACCAAATCCACCGGCACGTCAAAGCTTTCCACCGGCAGGTCCTCCACCATCTGAAATTCATAGCACAGAGCCACCGTGGGGTGCTCCGGCTCCTTTGCCAGAAACCGGTCGTAAAACCCGCCGCCGTAGCCAATCCGGTGTCCCTCCCAGTCAAAGGCCAGGCCGGGCATCAGCACCAGGGCGTGGGGGTCCTCCGCCACCGGGGAATCGGCAATGGGCTCCGGGATTCCGCCGAAGCCCGGGGCCACCTGGCTTAAATCCTCCAGGTACAAAAACCGCATTTCCTCCCCATAGACCTTGGGGACGGCAACCCGCTTGCCCTCTTCCAGGGCCTTTGCCAGAATGGGCAGGGTCTGCACCTCCTGGTTGTAGGACAGGTAGCCGTAAATGGTTCCGGCATTTTGATAAAGCTGAGTTTTCAGAAGCTTTTCCATGAGAATCCGGCTTTTTTCCCGGATTTCCTCCGGGGTCATAGCCCGTTTCTTCTCCCGGATGATACTTCTTAGCTGCTTTTTATCCATTGGCGGCCTCCTCTTTGGGGCGGTACATGCGAAACCACAGAAAGATTGCCGCCTGGCCGGGGATGCCCAGCAAAAATACCTTCCAGGTGTTCCATTGAAGGAAAATCAAAAGGCTCACAAAGATGCTTAAAAGCGTTCCCCACATGATGACAGAGACGTACCACTCATTCCGGCGAAAATCCCGCCAGGCAGAGCGCAGGCTCAGCAGCACAATGGCGTTTACCGGGATGGCATAAAAAAAGGAAACCCAGCTGTTGGGGTAGCCCATAGAAGAAATCACCACGAAAAACAGCAGAGCCACAAACCACACCAGCAGGGAGCACAGCTTGCAGATGATTCCCTTGTCCGCCTTTCGCTTCATGGTTTTGGTGATGACCATATCCACCGTGCGCTCCACCACATTGGCATCCTCCGGCAGGGCCTCCGGGTCCCGCAGGAGGTCGTCCACCCCCACCTCAAACAGCTGGCTCAGCTGCACCAGGGTGATCACGTCCGGCATGGACTCTCCCCGCTCCCACTTGGAAATGGCTTTATCGGAATAATTCAGCTTCTCCGCCAGGGCGGCCTGGGTCAGATGAAACTGCTTACGATAGGACACAAGATTGGCACCCAGCTGTTTTTTCAGCTTTTCATCGTTCATATTTCCCCTCCTGCACATATTTAACCTATTTTATCAAATTTCCCCGGGTATTTCAACCATAAATCATGCCGGAGCTTTCGCTCCGGCATTTGGGTGGATTTTTTAAGGAAGCTCTGAATAAATTGGCAAGAGCTGGCAGCGTGAGATTTTTCGTCAGACAAAAGAATGGAAAACAGGGGAATACTGTATGTATTTCCTGTTTTTCATTCTGCGTGGATGGGGAAAAAGATCCGCTTTCCAGCCGCAGACGATTTATTCAGAGTTTCCTTAATCTTCCGGGAAAAGCTGCTGGCAGCAGTACTGCATGATGGAGCTTCGGGGGACGATGCCGATGAAGGTGTCCTTGTCGTCCACCACCGGGACAAAGTTCTGGGTGCTGGCCCGGCTGATGAGCTCGTGCATACCCGTATGTACCCGCACCGGCACATTGTCCTTCCGGCGGGTGATCTCCATAATCTTCCGGGCCTCCGCCTGGCGCATATCCATGTAGCACATATTCTTCAGAGCCCAGAGCAAATCCCCCTCTGTCAGGGTGCCCCGGTACTCTCCCCGCTTGTTCAGGATGGGCAGGGCTGCATAGCCTGCCGACTCCATCCGCTCCAATGCCTGCCGGACGGTGAAATCGTCATAAACGAAGGAACACATGGCCTTCGGTGTCAGGAAAAACAATATGTTGTTATTCATAACGGCTCCTTATTTGCGCATCTTTGGCAGCTTCACCTGCCACTAACATTATATCACACTTCCCTCCGAAAATCATGGAAACTTATTGTGAACATCTCTTGCAAGCGCTGAAAATCGGTGCCTGTTTTTGTGCAATTTGCCTATCTCCCCCCTTCTCTACCCACAGGAGAGCCCTCTACCTCCGGGAAGGAGAGGCAAAAATCCCCCGGGAGGGTGCAAAATGGGCCGGTCTTGGGTATAATATTTCCAAATCCTGAAAGGCGGTAACCCTATGGCAAAACGCATCCCTCTGTCCCAGCGGCTTCTTCCCAACTACACCCGGGGAGAGGAGCTGATGAATATGATCACCCACATTGTAGGCGGCGGCTTCGGCGTGCTGGCCCTGGTGCTGGGGCTGGTGCGCACCGTCCCCGGTGCCGCCCCCCTGCCCATTCTGGGGGTTCTGATTTACGGTCTGTCCCTCATCGCCCTTTACACCGTGTCCAGCGTGTACCACGGGCTTCATCCGGGGATGGGGAAAAAGGTCATGCAGGTCATTGACCACTGCACCATCTACGCCCTCATCGCCGGCACCTACACCCCGGTTCTCATCAGCGCCTTCCTGCCCCAGAATCCCACCCTGGGCTGGAGCCTTCTGGCCCTGGAGTGGATTCTGGCCGCCATCGCCTGCACCCTCACCGCCATCGACCTGCGGAAGTTCCGGGTATTCTCCATGATCTGCTACATCGGCATGGGCTGGGCCATCCTCCCCTTCTGGCGCCAAACCGCCCGGTATATCGGCACCCCCGGCTTCGTGCTCCTGCTTCTGGGTGGCATCTCCTACACCGTAGGCGCCATCCTCTACGGCATCGGCTCCAAACGCCCCTGGTTTCACAGCGTATTCCACATCTTCGTGGTTCTGGGAAGCCTTTTACAGTTTCTTTCCATCTTTTTCTATGTTCTATAACAGGCATTGGCAGCTCTCTCACCGGGGCTGCCTTTTCTTTCTATCCACCCTATTGACATATTCGTACCCCGGTGATAGACTGATTTTCAGAAGGCATCGCTTATTAAATTTGAAACATTGTTTTTACTTGTTTATTCCCGTTTATGTAAGTGAACCGGAGTAAACCCATGAAAACAAAGAATTGATTTTAATCTGTATTGTCTGATCATCTCACACTTTTTCCGGTGTGGGAGTGTTTGTCAGGCTTTTTATGCCTTTATGTAAAAACAGAAAGGTGTACTTATATTATGGAAACCAAATTCCTACAGGAAATGGTACAAGGGCAAATCGGATACCGGTTTCAGAATCCGGATTTGCTGAGGCAGGCTTTTACCCGCAGCTCCTACGCCCGGGAAAAGGGGGGCGAGGACAACGAGGTGCTGGAATTTATCGGAGACAAGGCTCTGGATTTGACGGTTATACGGCTGCTTGTGCAGAAGTATGGGCATCTGCCCAAAAATAATTCGGGTTACAATTACCTGTGTTCGGCATTGTTGCCTGCACAGCGGGAACCGAAAGACAGGCTCTTTCATTGCGATTACGGGGAGGGTCACCTGTCAAGAATCAAAAGCCGGATGGTCTGCAAAAAAACTCTGGCCGGCAGAATGGATGAACTGGGCTTTGCCCAACATCTGATGATGGGAAAAGGGGATATTCAGAACCATATCGACCAGGAAGATTCCGTAAAGGAAGATTTATTCGAGGCCATTGTGGGGGCTGTTGCTTTGGATTGCGGCTGGAATCTGGACACGATTCAGTCGGTAGTGGAGGCCATGCTGGTTCCCGAGGATTTTTTCCAGGATGATACAGATACCAATTATGTCCGTCTGATTCAGGAGCGGGAAATGGAAGCAAATGGGTGTCTCCCCTGGTATAAATTTGAAAAGGCCCCCTATTCATATAACTGGTACACAGCACAGGAAAACATAATCTATGCCACCCCCTCCACAGACTACGCCAAGCTGCAATACCGCTGCTATCTGAAGCTGCTGGACACTCCGATATTTTGCAGCTTCGGGGCATCTGTCCGGGAAGCGAGGATGGCTGCCTGCAAACGGGCTTATTCTTATCTGGATGACCACGGCCTGCTCTTTACCATTCGGGACGAAATTGAAAATCCCAGCCGGGACGCGGCAATCAATCAGCTGGAGACCCTCTCCCGCAGGGGCTATTTCTCCCTGCCCAGCTATTCCTTTACCTTGAAGCACGATAAAAACGGCAATCCCCTTTGGACCTGTGTGTGCCATATCGAGGAAGAAGCCTACAATTTCATTGAAACATCTTCTTCCAAAAAAAATGCCAAAAAAGATGCTGCATACCGTATGCTTATGTATGTACTGGGAACGGAGGAATAAATATGCCTAAATACTGTTTCAACTATGAATCCGGCGAATATGAATGGATTGAAAAAGACGGTTTTAGTATCGACCAGAGTTCGTATGTCTACCATTGGGACGACAGCGAATACCGCAGAGAGGATGCAGAACAGCAGGCGGCTCTGTGGGCGGAGGAGGAAGATTCCTGGTAGCCCAGCCCTCCTCTTTGAAAAATACCAATCTATCCGCAAAAAGCCCATCGGCGTACCCCTTTGGGGGATGGCCGATGGGCTTTTCCATATCTTACTGCTGGTAGCTGTCAAAGAGGGAGGTGTCGCCTGCCTCGCCGATGGGTTTGCCTTCCATGCACCGGGCGAACTGCTCGCCGGACATGGTCTCCTGCTCCAGAAGAAAGTCCACTACCTGCTGAAGCTTCTGGGCATCCTCCCGGAGGTAGCCTTCGCACTCCCGGTAGGCCCGGTCGATGATGGCCTTTACCTCGTCGTCGATGGTGCCTGCCACCTTCTCGGAGTAGCTCTTGGTCTTTTCGTAATCTCTGCCGATAAAGACCTCTTCCCCGCTGGTGTAGGACACGGTGCCCAGGCTCTCGCACATACCGTACCGGGCTACCATATCCCGGGCCAGCTTGGAGGCCCGGTCGATGTCGTTGGAGGCGCCGGTGGAGATGTCCTTCAGGAACAGGGCCTCTGCCACCCGTCCCCCCAGCAGGCCTACAATCTGCTGGTACATCTGGTTCCGGGTCAGGTGGTCGCTGTCCTCTCTGGGCTGGGTCCAGGTGAGGCCCAGGGCACGGCCCCGGGGGATAATGGAAATCTGGTGCACCGGGTCATGCTCCGGCAGGTGGTACATAGCCACGGCGTGGCCTGCCTCGTGGATGGCGGTGAGCCGCCGGTCCTTTTCCAGACGGACACGGCTCCGCTTCTCCGGGCCTGCCAGAATCTTCATCATGGCATCGTTCAAATCCTTCATGTTGATCACCGGGCGGTTCTCCCGGGCGGCGGTGATGGCGGCCTCGTTGATGAGGTTGCTCAAATCCGCTCCGGTGAAGCCGGTGGTAGCCAGGGCCACGGTGCGCAGGTTCACCGACTCATCCAGCCGCTTTCCGGCGGCGTGAATCTTCAGGATTTCCTCCCGGCCCTTGCTGTCCGGGGCGGAAATATAAATCTGACGGTCGAACCGGCCGGGGCGCAGCAGCGCCGGGTCCAGAATGTCCGGGCGGTTGGTGGCAGCCAGGACAATCACCCCTTCGGCTCTGCCGAAGCCGTCCATCTCCACCAGCATCTGGTTCAGGGTCTGCTCCCGCTCATCGTGACCGCCTCCCAGACCGGTGCCGCGCTTGCGGCCTACGGCGTCAATCTCATCAATGAAGATAATGGCAGGAGCCACCTTCCGGGCCTGCTGGAACAGATCCCGGACACGGCTGGCACCCACGCCCACGTACATCTCCATAAAGTCCGAGCCGGAGATAGCCAGAAAGGCCGCATTGGACTCCCCTGCCACCGCCTTGGCAAGCAAGGTCTTACCGGTGCCGGGAGCGCCGGCCAGAAGGATTCCGTGGGGAATCCGGGCCCCCATCTCCTCAAACTTCTTGGGGTTACGCAGGAAGTCCACCACCTCCTGCAGCTCCGCCTTTTCCTCGTCCACGCCGGCAACATCCTTGAAGGTAACCTTCTTCTGGCTGCCCCCCAGGGTGGTGCGGGCTTTGCCGAAGTCGCTCATGGGGTTGCTCCGGGAGGCCCGGCTGGCAAGAACCATCCATAAAATCAGCAGCACGCCCCCTGCCAGCACAATGGGCAGCACAAAGTCATAGGGGGACATCTCCTTGCCGGCTACAAAGTCGTAGGCCTCCAGGATTCCCGCCGACTGCTGCTCCAGAAACAGCTGCTGGAAGTCCCGCTGGAACCCCTCCGGGTCTGCCAGCTGGCTTCGCAGGGTGGTCTTGCCGTCGTAGGGCTCATACAGGTACAAGGTGATGGTGTGGTCGTTTACCTGGAAGCTCTTGACCTGCTGCTGCTGGAACAGCTCCACAATCTGGGAATAGGCCAGGTTGTCGCTTTTGGGCTGAAAAACCCCCAGCATCCAGCTCAGCAGCAGAAGCATCACCACGGCGTAAACCACCACGGACAATTTCATACGATTTTTCAAGCTACTTACTCCTTATTCAGCGTTTTCATAAACCTCGGGCTTCAAAATCCCGATATAGGGAAGATTCCGGTAATACTCATTATAATCCAGGCCGTAGCCCACCACAAAGGCATTGGGAATCTCATAGCCCACATAGTCCGGCTTCAGGGTAATCTCCGGCTTTCTCCGGGAGGGCTTATCCAGGAAGGTGCAGATTTTCAGGGAGGCAGGCTCCTTGGACAGGAGGTACCGGTAGGTAAAGTCCAAAGAGGTGCCGGTGTCGAAAATGTCCTCCAGGATTACCACATGGCGGCCCTTCAGGTCTACGGACACGTCCTTCTTTACCACAGCAGTTCCGGTGGATTCCGTGCCGGAATAGGAGGAAATGCACATGAAATCAATCTGGCAGGGAACGGTGATGTGCTTGACCATGTCCGCAAAGAACATGACCACGCCTTTCAGCACCCCTACAAACACCGGGTTTTTCCCGGCATACTCCCGGGACAGCTCCCGGGCCAGCTGGCTGACCCGCTCCTCAATCTGGGCCTGGCTGATGAGCACTTCCTGAATGTTATTCTCCATTTGAATCTCCCTCTGTTTCTTTATGTTTTGCTTCCCACCGGATTTCCACCCCGGTGTCCGTCAGGCGCTTGCGGTTGGGGCCAATTCCCCACACCGCCACCACCCCGGCATCGTCCGCCAGGACGGGAATCCGGTTCCGCAGGGAAGCGGGAATTTTCTTGTCAATCCACAGTTTTTTCAGGGTTTTGGTACCGCCGGGCAGGGTGATTTCGTCCCCCGGCTGGCGGCAGCGAAGGATAAGCTGTCCCTGGGGCTGCACCGTAAACCGGTGCATTTCCTTCCAGGCTTTCTGGGCAGGACAGCAGGTAATGGTTATTTCATCTGTTTCCGTCCTCCCCGGGCAATTCACAGCACAAGGGGCAAGGGGTGGGGAATCCTCCGCCTTTTGCAAAGCTCCGTAGCACCGCTGCACCGTCACCCCATTGGGAAAGGACACCCGGGCTGAAGGGTTGGGGGAAAATACCAGGGCTTCCAGAGCGGCAATGTGCTCCGCCGCCGGCTCACGTACCCCCCAGCCTTCCAGAAGCCGTCCCAGCACCCGGCACCGGATGGCCGGTTCCAAGTGCCGCAGCCGCTCCACTTCACAGGTTGCTTCCTCCCGGCTGATTTTGTCCAGCACCGCCTCGTCCCGGCGAAGCCGCTGGGCGGCGGCGGAGAGGTTCTCCGGCAGCCGGGGATTTTCCTGCCTCAGCAATGGCATCACATGGTGGCGCAGCCGATTGCGGAGGAAATCGTCGGTTCTGTTGGTACTGTCCTCCACGAAGGGGATGTGGTATTCCTGCAAAAAGGCCAGCACCTGCTCCCTTGTGGTCATGAGCATGGGGCGGATAATCCCGCCGTTTACCGGGGTGATTCCCCCCAGGCCTTTCAGGCCGGTGCCCCGGATCAGGTGCAAAAGGAGGGTTTCGGCGTTGTCGTCCGCTGTATGGGCGGTGGCGATTTTCCCCGGCAGGGTGCGGAAAAAGGCGTACCTTGCCTCCCGGCAGGCAGCTTCCAAGCCCTTTTTCCCGGGGGTAACCTGCTGCTTTTTCTCATACAGGGAAATTCCGTAGCCCCGGCAGAAGTCCCGGACAAAGGCCGCGTCCCTGTCCGACTCCTCCCCCCGAAGGCCGTGGTTAAAGTGGGCGGCGCTGACCTGGATGTTCAGCTTCTTTGCCAGAAGATACAGGGCAAAAAGCAAAGCCATGGAGTCCGCTCCCCCGGAGACACAGCACACAACCGTCTCCCCCGGGCTTACCATATGGTATTCCCGAAGGGTCTTGCAGATGTTATTCAGCATGCTTCCACTCCCGGTCCGCAAAGGTCTGGAACTGGGGAATCCACTGGAGCTTCACCGTGCCGATTTCGCCGTGACGGTTCTTGGACACGATGCACTCGGCAATGCCCTTATCCTCGGAATGTTCATTGTAATACTCGTCCCGGTACAAAAACAGCACTTCGTCCGCATCCTGCTCGATGGCGCCGGATTCCCGGAGGTCGGAAAGCATGGGCCGCTTGTCCGTCCGGCTTTCCGTGGCACGGGACAGCTGGCTCAGGCACACCACCGGGACATTCAGCTCCTTGGCCATAATTTTCAAGGAACGGGAAATTTCGCTGACGATGTTTACCCGGCTGTCGCCCCCTTTGCCGTAGCCGGAGCCGCTCATCAGCTGCAGATAGTCGATGACCACCATGCCCAGATTGTCCAGGCGGCGGCACTTGGCGTTCATCTCCGCCACGGTGATGGTGGGGTTGTCGTCAATGCGGATGTCCGTCTGGCTCAGGGAGGCGGAGGCCATGCACAGCTTGGTCCACTCCTCGTCGCTGAGCTTGCCGGTGGCCATTTTCTGACCGTCCACAAAGCTCTCAATGGCCAAAAGCCGCATAGCCAGCTGCTCCCGGGACATTTCCAGGTTGAAGATGGCCACGGTTTTGCCGTACTTTTTGGCAACATTCAGCGCCAGGTTCAAAGCAAAGGCGGACTTACCCATGGCAGGCCGGGCAGCCACCAGAAGCAGGTCTGACTTGTTCAGGCCGTTGATTTTCCGGTCTAAGTCCTGCAAGCCTGTGGACAGGCCGGGGATGGCGGACTCGGACTGGCTCAGCTCGTTCAAGTGGTCGAACACCTTGTGAAGGGTCAGGCTGATGGGCTCCAGAGAGTCCCCCCGCTCCCCCTTCCGCAGGGCATAAATCTTCTTTTCCGCACTTTCCAGCATTTCCGCCGGGGTTCCCACCTGGGACTGGACGGTTTTCACAATGTCCCGTCCCGCCTGGGCCAGTCCCCGGAGCATGGCCTTGTCCCGGACAATGGCGGCGTACCGCTCCGCATTGGCGGCGGTGGGGGTAATCTCCATCAGCTGGAGAATATAGTCCCGGGAGTTGTCGTGGTACACGCCCCGCTCCCGCATTTTGTCCAGCACCGTCACCGGGTCGATGGTCTGGGAGAAGTTGAACATGGAGTAGATGGTTTCAAAAATCTCCCGGTTCTGGGTCAGGTAAAAGTCCTCGGGACGGACGATTCCCACAATATCCACCAGGCACCGGCTGTCAATCAGCACAGAGCCTAAGACCGCCTGTTCCGCTTCCAGAGACTGGGGCTCCTGCATGGACAGCAGTTCTTCATCCATAGGCATCCGCCTCCTCAATACGATGTAGAAATTCCTTTACTTACGGGACTTCCAGTACTCCCGCAGTTTCTCCACAGCCTCCTGATACCGTCCTGCATGGAGGTGGGGGAAGGCATGGAAAATACGCCGCTGGCCCCAGCGGGGTCTGAGCCGCAGGCTCTCCAGCTGGCGCTGAAACTCCTGCCACTCCTCCTCTGCCGCAGCCCGGCGCTCCGCCAGTTCCTCCCGGCGGGTATCCAGGCCGGCCTGCAGCTGATGGACTCTCTCATCCAACCGGCTGTGGGCCTGGGAGAGCAGCCGGTCCACCTCTTCCAGGTAGCCCCGCATCCGCAGCAGCTGCCGCACGGTCAGGAAGGCATCCGCCAGGAGCACCCCTCCCAAAAGACCTGCCAGCACACCCACCGTCATGGGCTGCAGCTTTTCAATCATCCCCCAGGCAAAGGGGTGGAGCACCAGCATCAGCACAACGGAGAGGCCGCCGAACATCAGGGAATTGAGCAGGCACACCCGTCCGTTGATTTGAATGTGGTGATGGGAATAGTCCCACCACTTCATATGGAACAGCTTTTCCAGCAGCCAGGAGGTAAAGTACTCCAGCACACTGGTGACCAGCATTCCCGAAAAGAAGAGGGCCACCGGGGTCTGTTGGGTTCCCCGAAGCAGAAAGATGACCAGAAGCGCTCCAAAGCCGTAAACCGGACACAAAGGCCCATTGAGAAACCCCCGGTTTACCAGCTTCCCCTGCAAAACGGAACAGTAAACCGTTTCGCAGCACCAGCCGGCAAAGCTGTAAAACAGGAACGCCAGGAACCACTGGCACACAGTAAGCATATTCTTTCTCCTTTACATTCCGGGAGAGATTCAGGCTTCCTCAATCTTCACGGTGAGAGGCGCCGTAATCTCATAGCCCAGCTTGCACTGCACCGTGTAGGTGCCCACCGCCTTGATGGGGTCGGCGATGACGATTTTCCGCTTGTCCAGTTTGATTCCGGTCTTGGCTGCCAGGGCATCGGCGATTTCCTGGTTGGTGACGGAGCCGAACAGCCGTCCGGCGCCGCCCCCCCGGGCGGTGACCACCAGAGTCATCTCCCGCAGCTGCCTGGAAATCTCCAGAGCCTCTGCCCGCTCCTTGGCGGCCTTCTCGGCGGCAGCCTTGTCGTTCATCCGCATGGTGTTCACCGCATCGGCGGTGGCTTCAATGGCAATCTTCCGGGGCAGCATATAGTTCCGGGCGTAGCCGTCGGAAACCTCCAGCATCTGGCCCTTCTTGCCCTTACCCTTTACATCCTGCAACAAAATTACTTTCATGGTCTTGCTCCTTATAATAAATTCTCAGTTTTCAAAATATTGATCAATGGAGGCCACCAGCCGGTCCAGGGCATCCTTGACGGTGGTGTTCTTCAGCTGGGCTCCGGCGGTAGCCGTATTGCCGCCGCCACCCAGAGGCTCCACAATTACCTGCACATTTACGTCTCCAATAGACCGGGCGGAGAGAATCACCTGGTCGCCGTCGGGGAACAGCACGAAGGAGGCGGTGATGCCGGAGATGTTCAGCAGTTCGTCCGCCGCCTGGGCTGCCAGGGGTCTTGCGATGGTGTCCTTCAAGGCCGCAATGGCGATTTCCTTCCGGTAAAGCCGGGCGGACTTGATGACCTGGTACTTGGCGATGGTGTCCTGGAAGTCGTTTTGCAGGAGCTTCTTCACCTCCACCGTGTCTGCCCCCAGCTGCCGCAGGAAGGCGGCGGCCTCGAAGGTACGCTCGCCGGTGCGGACGTTGAAGCTCTTGGTATCCAGGAAGATACCGGTCATGAGGCCCTTGGCCTCAATGGGCAGCACGTCCTTTTTCTCCACGGCGTATTGCAAAAGCTCTGTCACCAGCTCGGAGGCGGAGGAGGCGTAGGGCTCGTGGAAATTCACCACCACCGGGGTGATGTAGTCCGCCGCCCGGCGGTGATGGTCGATGACGCATACCCGGGTGACGGTTTCCAGCAGGCTCTGGGACTCCACCTGGTCCGGGCGGTTGGTATCCACCACAATGAGGGTGCTTTTGGGGTCGCACAGAAGCAACGCCTCCTGGCTGGAGATAAAGGCGTTTTTGTACTCCGGCACCTGGCGGATTTCCGCCACCAGGTTCTTTGCCACGTTCCGCTCCAGATCCAGCACGATGTGGAAGGGCTTGCCCTTCTTCCGGCACATACAGCTCACACCCACCGCAGCGCCCACGGCGTCCATATCCGCATTCTTATGCCCCATGATGAACACCCGGCTGCTCTGGCCGATGAGCTCCATGAGGGAGTTGGCGGTGACACGGGAGCGGACCTTGCTCCGGTGCTCTGCCTCCCGGGTTCTGCCGCCGAAGAAGGTGAAGTTCAGCCGGTCTTTCACCACCGCCTGGTCGCCGCCCCGGCTCAGGGCCATTTCAATGGACAAGGAGGCAAAGTCGTAGCTCTCCTCAAAGGTAGCTCCGTCCACGCCCAGGCCGATGGACAAAGAGGCGGCCAGCCCTGCCGGGTTGGTAATCTCGTGGATGGCCTCCAGCACGGTGAATTTCTCCTCCATGGCCTGCCGCAGGTCCCGCTTCTCAAAGACAAACAAAAACCGGTTCTTTTCCAGCCGCCGGAGAAGGCCGTGATACCCCTCCGTCCACTGGGTGATGGCGTCGTTAATCCGGGCGGAGAGGCTGGAGATGGCACCTTCCGTCAGGTTCTTGGTCAGCTCGTCATAGTTGTCCACCAGGATGATGGCAACCACCGGGCGGGAGCGGATGTACTCGTCCCGCACCTGGTAAAGCTCCGTGAGATCAGAGAAATACAGCACCCCCAGCCGGGTCTGCTCCGGGTCGTTGCCGGTGGTGACCATGCCGTAAATCCGGTACCGCCGCTTTTGCAGGGTCACATCGTAGGGGTACTCCGTCTTGCCGGACAGGAGCCAGTTGGTGTCGAAGCCGGGGAGGATGTTCCCGATGGACTGCTCCCGGAAGGTGTCCCGGTAGCCGGTGATCTGGTGGAAGGGCTCGTTGCTGTAGATAATCTCCTCATCCGCCAGGCGAATCACCGCCATGGGGAAGGGACTGTGGGTGCCAAGGCCCTGGTCCTGCTGCTCCAGCAGCTCCTGGAGGTAGTTCTGCACCTGGTGCTTCCGCTGCACCCGCACCAGCAGGTACACCCCCAGCTCCACGCAGGTTACGGCAATGCCCACCCCTGCCAGAATATATTGGTTCAAAAGTGCCGCCGCCAGGGAAAATACCGCCAGCATGCCGATGTAGAACAGACCTCCTGCCGGCCGCAGCAGCCTTCCAAGTTTCTTATCCATCTGTGGGCCTCCCCCCCAAAATGGGCATAACGCCCATACTATCCTGATTTTATCCATTATAGCAGAGAAGCCTTTTTCCTGCAACTGAAATTTCAAATTTTACCCGCCTTTTCCGGGAAAAGCCCGGGCAAAATCTCCGGCAAAATTTTTATGTATACAAACCCGCAGAAATGTGCTATACTATTGTCAGTATGGATTAGGTGGGCAATCCTAACCAATGGGGCCGGGCTGTGGAAAACCGACCCGAAAGACGAATAGACAAGCAGGCGTACTTATGCTTCTGCCGGACGGTACAGGGTCTTGAAGCGGAGCAAACGGCTGCCTGCTTTTGATGTGTTTTTTTACGAATTTGAAAGGAGTTATGATTTTATTTGGCTGAAAAATTGAAAATTATCCCTCTGGGCGGTCTGGATGAGATTGGCAAGAACATCACCGTCTTAGAGTATGGCAGGGATATGATTGTGGTGGACTGCGGTCTGGGCTTCCCGGACGAGGAGATGTACGGCGTGGATCTGGTGATTCCCGACTTCTCCTATCTGGTGGCCAACGCCAAGAAGCTGCGGGGTATGTTCATCACCCACGGCCACGAGGACCACATCGGCTCCATCCCCTACTGCATGCAGCAGGTGCGCTGTCCCATCCACGCCACCGCCATGGCAAACGGCCTTATCCGGCTGAAGCTGGAGGAGCATCGCCTGGCGGACAAGGTGAAGCTGGTGACCCACAAGCCGGGAGATGTGGTGAAGGCCGGGTGCTTTACCGTGGAGTTTATCCACGTGAACCACTCCATCGCCGACGCCGTGGCGTTTGCCATCAAGACCCCCGTGGGCACGGTGATTATGACCGGCGACTTCAAGATTGACCCCACCGCCAAGGACGGCATGATCGACCTGGCCCGGCTGGGTGAGCTGGGAAATCAGGGAGTTCTGGCCCTTCTGTGCGACTCCACCAATGTGGAGCGCAGCGGCTACTCCCAGAGCGAGCGGATGGTGGCGGAGAGCCTGGACCGGCAGTTCAAAAACTGCGACCAGCGGATTATCGTCACCACCTTTGCCTCCAACATGATGCGCATTCAAGCGGTGCTGGCTACTGCCCATCGCTATGGCAGAAAGGTGGCTGTCACCGGACGGAGCATGGAGAATATGCTGAAGGTTGCCCAGGAGCTGGGGTATCTGAAGGTGCCCTCCGGTCTGATTGTGGATCTGGCGGCTGTCAAGAGCCTGCCCAAGAACAAGGTGGTGATTGTGTCCACCGGCTCTCAGGGTGAGAATATGTCCGCTCTGTACCGGATGGCTTTTTCCACCCACAAGCAGATTGAGCTCCAGCCCGGGGACCGGATTATCATTTCCGCCTCCGCCATTCCCGGCAACGAGAAGGCCATCTCCCGGATTATCAACGAGCTGTACCGGAAGGGTACGGAGGTGGTCTATGAAAAGAGCGAGGGGCTCCACGCCTCCGGCCACGCCAGCCAGGAGGAGCTGAAGATCATTCATGGACTGGTAAAGCCCCGGTTCTTTGTGCCTGTCCACGGCGAGCAGCGGCACCTGCAGATTCACAGCAAGCTGGCGCAGCTCATGGGCACCCCTGCCCGGAACGTTCGGATTCTGGAAAACGGCAATGTGCTGGAGTTTACCGGCAAGACCTGCAAGCTCACCGGCTCCGTACCTGCCGGAAAGGTGTTTGTGGACGGCTCCGGTGTGGGTGATGTGGGCAGCGTGGTGCTCCGGGACCGGAAGCATCTGGCCCAGGACGGCATGCTGGTGGTTTATGTCAACCTCAGCAGTCAGGACGGCTCCATTGTCACCGGGCCGGAGATTATTACCCGGGGCTTTGTATATGTGAAGGAGTCGGAGGCTCTTATGGAGGAGCTGCGGACCATTGCCCAGGAGGCCATCGAACGGTGCCAGCGGAAGCGGGTCCGGGACTGGTCCACCATCAAGTCCGCCATCAAGAACGATGTGAGCGGCTATCTCTTCAAGACCACCAAGCGCAACCCCATGATTCTGCCCATCATCATGGAAGTCTAAGCGGGCAGTGCCCGCACCCGATTTCGGCGGCGAGTCGCCGCTGACAATGCGCACGGGAATCTTCTGCGAATCGTTACTGCCCCTCCAGTGCCCGGTATCGTTACTACGGTGTTAATGGATGCAAAGACCTAAGCCCCCCTTGCCAAAGGGGGGTGGTTTTGCCTCTGGCAAAACCGGGGGGATTCCGGGGTCGCAGGTTTCCACATGGGCCTGTACTCCGGGAAAGTGCCTGCTGTGAATCCCTCAGTCAAAAATCAGAGATTTTTGCCAGCTCCCTTTCACAAGGGAGCCTTTGGGGTGCGGCATCGAAGCCTTCTTTTTGTAAGGCAGCTTTTATTTGTAAACTTTGGCAGGTGTTGGATTTGTACTTTGATTTTGCCCCTATGGAGGGGCTGACGGACCATATTTACCGGGAGCTGCACCACCGGTATTTTCCCGGGGTGGACCGGTACTACACCCCCTTCTTCTCCCCTACCATCCACCGGAGCCTCACCCCCCGGGAGCGGCTGGAACTGCCCCCGGCGGACTCTATGGGCTATTGCTTGGTGCCTCAGATTCTTACCAAGGTGCCGCAGGACTTTCTGTGGATGGCGGAGCAGTGCCGGGAGCAGGGGTATACGGTGGTGAATCTGAATCTGGGCTGCCCCTCCGGCACCGTCACCGCCAAGGGAAAGGGAGCAGGGATGCTCTCTGACCCGGATACGCTTGACCGGTTTCTGGACGCCGTATTTTCCAAAAGCCCTCTGCCCATCAGCCTTAAAACCCGGCTGGGGATGGAAAACCCGGAGGATTTTGTGAAAATTCTTGAGATTTTCAACCGCTATCCCGTAGCGGAGCTGATTCTCCACCCCCGGGTGCGGAAGGACTTTTACAAGCTGCCGGTGCGGCGGAAGTGGCTGGACTACACCCTGGAAAATACCAAAATTCCCCTTTGCTACAACGGAAATATCACAACACGCTCGGAAATTTCCCAATTTTCCGCCCGGTATCCCCAGGTTCGGGGAATCATGCTGGGGCGCGGTCTTATCGGTGACCCGGGGATGCTCAGCCCCGGGGGCACCAATGTAGCTTCCCTGGAAGCCTTTTTGGAAGCCCTGCTGGAGGGGTATCTATCCGCCTTCGGGGGCTCCCGGAACGCCATGTTCCGGCTGAAAGAGCATTGGTCATACCTTTTGTGCCGGTTTGAAGGCTGGGAAAAGCTGGGAAAGCGGCTGCGGAAAACCACCTCTTTGGAGGAATACCGGGCCATTACCCATGAGATTTTCACCACATTGCCTTTGGCCCCGGCATTGACACCCAACTGGTAAAGGAGGAAACCCTATGGAAAAGAAATACTACATGGCCCCGGATGCCCGGGTGCTGGGAGATGTGGAGCTTTCCGAGAATGTGAGCATCTGGTACGGTGCCGTTGTCCGGGGAGACAGCGGAAAAATCCTCATCGGAGAAGGCACCAACATCCAGGACCGGGTGGTCATCCACGAGAAAACCACTTTGGGAAGCCGCTGCACCGTAGGCCACGGAGCCATCCTCCACGGCTGCACCGTGGGAGACGGCTGCCTTATCGGCATGGGCTCCATCCTGCTCACCGGGGCGGTGCTGGAAGAAGGGTGTCTGGTAGGTGCGGGAGCGGTGGTCACAGGAAAAACCCACGCCCCTGCCGGGTCGGTGCTTCTGGGCAATCCCGCCCGGATTGTAAAAACCCTCACCCCGGAGGAGATGGAAAAGCTCCAGGCCGGTGCGGCGGAATACATCCGCCTGGCAAAAGAGCAGCTGAACCCTCTGTCCAAATAAGAAAAACTCCTGTTTTTGCTCTGCAAAAACAGGAGTTTTGTGTCGTATATTACCGGGCAGAGGCGGAGAGCTTCTTGTCCAGGCCTCTTTGGGTCATCACCACGTGGAGGATGGTGCCCAGCACCAGCAGTACCCCCAGCTCACCCAGGGCCACATACAGGGCGTTGAGCCAGAAGGCATCTCCAATGTAGAAGGTAAGCTCCCAGCCTACCAGCAGGGCATTGAAGATAGCAGGCATGAGAAGACCCAGGAAGGGGATGTTCTTCAGGGTGATTTTCCGGGTCAGGTACATGGCACCTGTTGCCAGGAAGGTGGCCAGGGTTCCCACCAGCCAGTCCAGAGGCAGGGCGCCGGCGTTGCTGATGTTAAAGAGCAGGCAGCCCACCGTCAGGCCCCAGATGGCGCTGGGGGAGTAGAAGGCCATGACGCACAGGGCTTCGGAAGCCCGGAACTGGATGGCCATGGAGGTGGTGCCCGGCAGCAGGAAGTTCTGGGCATAGGTCAGTGCCACATACAGTGCCGCCAGCAGTCCGGCATAGGCGATTTTTCTTGTGTTGTTCATGATTTTTCTCCTTTTTCTGCAATAAAAAAATGGGCGCAGTGCGCCCATCCCGACTATAGCAGTCAAAATCCATAGTTTTGTTTACCGACAGGATGGTTGCGAACTGTCCTATTGCATTGGGTAGCATTATACCCGGTTTTTACCCCTTTGTCAAGGCCTCCAGGGTCTTTTCCAGCACTTCCGGTGCTTCTTTGGGGTCTGTAATATTAGCCGTGGCCGCCTCCATGGGGCAGGGGCCGGTGCCCGTCCGGTTGCGGATGCCGGGAACCAGCCGGTGGTATTCACAGGGAATGCCATGGCTTTCCAGCACCTCCAGGGCTGAGCGGCTGATGACCGGAGCATAGACCCGCTTTACTTTCAAAAGGCAGTATAAAAGGGCCGAGGCCTTTCCCACCACCTTGTCCGCAACAGAAAAGCCTTCAAAGTCCTCCCGGGATTTCAGAAGCTCCAGCAAAGGCCGCACCCCTCTTCTGGTGTCCGTCAGCTCCCGCTCTCCCTTGCGGAACACGCAGGTAAAGCCTCCGGTGAGGAGGCGGTGCTTGGCATCCTCCCAGTCCAGCCGCTCCCAGATGGCCTCCACAGTGGCGGTAAGCCCCTTCACCGTGTCCATAAGGGGCAGGCTGGGGCTTCCCTGCTCCGGCAAAAAGGGCACATGGACAAAGCCCACCAGGGTGTCGGTGCCTGCATAGTGGGAAAGGAGGGTATAGAGCACATCGTTGCACACGAAGGTTCCGGCGGAGTCGGACACCCGCCCGGGAAGGCCTGCTCCCCGGACTGCCTCCGCCATGGCCTCCACCGGGCAGGTGGAGAAAATCCCGTCGGGGCCATTCAGCACAATCCCCTCCCCCTGGGGCTGATTTCCTGCATTGTCGGGGATGGCAGCCCGGCGGAGGTTCACCCCAATCCGCTCCGGAGTGATTTCCTTCCGTCCCCCCGCCTGTCCCACGGACAGTATCACCCGGGGCTGACAGCCCTCCGCCTCTCCCAGCACCTTCTGGGCGGCGGCTTCAAACACTGTGGGGATTTGAAGCTTATGGAGGGTGAAGCCTCCGATTCTCTCCGGCAGGCGCTGTACCGCCTCCCAGGAGGGGTTGATGGTCTCCCCTCCGAAGGGCTCAAAGCCCGTAATGAGCACAATGGGTTCCATGGTTTTCCTCCCCGGTGAAATTTTTTCTATTTTAGCATAATTGGAAAATCCATGCAAGATACCTCTTTCTTTTTCTAGGCAGATAGGTTATAATTACCATAGGAATATACGGGCATACGCCCATAGGGAGGATATTATGAACAAAACCTTGATTCTCGAACCTCAGCGCGTGAAATCTCTCACGGAAGGCTTTTTTGCTGTGTTTCAGACCCAGCCCACCCGCTTTTTCTCCGCTCCCGGCCGCACGGAAATCGGCGGCAACCACACCGACCATCAGCGGGGCCGGGTGCTGGCAGCGGCGGTGAATCTGGACACCGTGGCGGCTGTCCGTCCCAACGGCACCAAGACCGTGCGGATTCAGTCCCAGGGCTACCCCATGTGCCAGGTGGATTTGACCAACCTCCAGCCGGTAGAGGCAGAAATCAACTCCACCCCGGCTCTGGTGCGGGGCGTTGCCGCCCGGTTTGCCCAGATGGGCTGCAATGTGGAGGGCTTTGATGCCTATGTGGAGTCCACCGTCCTCCCCGGCTCCGGCCTTAGCTCCTCCGCCGCCTTCGAGGTGCTGGTGGGCACCATCCTCAACCACCTGTACTTTGACGGCCGGGTGTCCCAGCCGGAGATTGCCATGATTGGCCAGTACGCAGAAAATGTGTTCTTCGGCAAGCCCTGCGGTCTCATGGATCAGACCGCCTCCGCTGTGGGCGGCATGGTGACCATCGACTTCTTCAAGAAGGACGCTCCGGTCATAGAGTCCGTGGACTTTGACTTCGCCGCCTGCGGTCACGCCCTGTGCATCATCGACACCCGGGCCAGCCACGCAGACCTGACCGACGAGTACGCCGCCATCACCCAGGAGCTGAAGGCCGTGTGTGCCCACTTCGGCAAGGAAGTGCTGACGGAAATTCCCCAGGCGGACTTCTTCGCCGCCATTCCGGAGCTGCGAAAGACCTGCGGCGACCGGGCGGTGCTTCGTGCCATCCACTTCTACCAGGAGAACGACCGGGTGCCCCAGCAGGTGGCAGCCCTCCAGGAAGGAAACTTTGACCGGTTCCTGGCTCTTGTGAAGGAGAGCGGCTACTCCTCTTATATGTACTTACAGAACGTGGTCCCCGCCGGCTATGTGAAGCAGCAGGACGTGGGTCTGTCTTTGGCCCTGTGCGAGCATTACCTCCAGGGCCGGGGTGCTTACCGGGTTCACGGCGGCGGCTTCGCCGGCACCGTCCAGGCCTTTGTCCCCATGGATATGCTGGAAGATTTCCGCCAGGGCATTGACGCCGTGCTGGGAGAAGGGGCTTGCCATGTGCTGTCCATCCGTCCCCAGGGCGGTGTAGAGGCGTTCTGCCAGGAGGGTAACTGATATGACCATCGAAACCTGTATTGACTCTTTGGTATGCTACGCCATGAACCACGGCCTTACTCAGCCGGAGGATCACAATGTGGCAGTAAACAAGCTGCTGGAAATTCTCCATCTGGACAGCTACACCCCCTCCCAGGAGCCGGTGGTGGAGGACCTGGAGGAGATTCTCGCAGGCATCCTGGACTACGCCTGCAAGACCGGTCTGTGCCAGGACAATGTGGTGGAGCGGGATTTGTTCGACACCAAGGTCATGGGTGCCCTTACCCCCATGCCCCGGGAGGTGATTGCCAAGTTCCGGGAGCTGTATGCTCAAAACCCCCAGGCGGCTACCGACTGGTACTACCGCTTCAGCTGCGACACGGACTACATCCGCCGGTATCGCATCAAAAAGGATATGCGGTGGAAGTTCCCCTGTGAGTACGGGAATCTTGACATTACCATCAATCTCAGCAAGCCGGAGAAGGACCCCAAGGCCATCGCCGCCGCCAAGAACGCCCCCCAGAGCAGCTACCCCAAGTGCCAGCTGTGCTCCGAGAACGAGGGCTACGCCGGACGGCTGAACCACCCTGCCCGGCAGAACCACCGGATTATCCCCATCACCGTGGACGGTGCGGACTGGCGGCTTCAGTACTCCCCCTATGTGTACTACAACGAGCACTGCATCGTGTTCAACAACACCCACACCCCCATGAAGATTGACCGGGCTGCTTTCCGGAAGCTTCTGGACTTTGTGACCCTCTTCCCCCACTACTTCGTAGGCTCCAATGCAGACCTGCCCATTGTGGGCGGCTCCATCCTCAGCCACGAGCATTTCCAGGGCGGTCACTACACCTTCGCCATGGAGGAAGCCCCCATTGCCCAGGCTGTCACATTCCGGGGCTTCGAGGATGTGAAGGCCGGCATTGTGAAGTGGCCCATGAGCGTCCTTCGCATCACCGGGCCGGATGCCTCCCGACTGGTGGAGCTGGCGGATAAGATTCTCACCTGCTGGCGGAGCTACTCCCACCCGGAGGCCATGATTCTGGCAGAGACCGAGGGCGAGCCCCACAACACCATCACCCCCATTGCCCGGCGGCGGGGTGCCGATTACGAGCTGGATCTGGTGCTGCGGAACAATCTGACCACGGAGGAGCATCCTCTGGGACTGTACCACCCCCACGCCGACAAGCACCACATCAAGAAGGAGAACATCGGCCTCATCGAGGTCATGGGTCTGGCGGTGCTTCCCAGCCGTCTGAAAGGGGAATTGCAGGATTTGGCTGTGGCCATTGTGGAAGGCAAGGACCTGGAAGCCGACCCGGTGCTGAGCAAGCACGCCCCCTGGGTGGCAGAATTAAAGGAAAAGTACACCTTCACGGCGGAAAACGCCCTGGATCTTCTCCTCCAGGAGACCGGACGGGTATTCTCCCAGGTGCTGGAGGACGCCGGTGTGTATAAGAACACCCCGGATGGGCTCCAAAACTTCCTGAAATTTGTGGACACTGTAAACGCCTGATATAAGGGACTGCTGCAAGATACCCATTTTGCAGCAGTCCCTTATTTTCTTATGCCTTTACCCTGACCCGCCGATACCGGGCGGGTCTGGGAAGTAACGATGCGTAGAAAGCTGCCGTGCGAAATTGACTGCGGCGGCACGCCGCCCCTTTGGCAAGGGAGCCTTTTTCATCGGGGGCATACGGAGTCCCGCAGGTGGAGGCGGCAGGGAAGAAGCTCCCGCTGGGTGGGGCGGTTGTGGGTTTCGATCTGCTCCAGCACCAGCTTGCCGGATAGTGGTATAATAATGGCAGATTAAACGATTAGGTGATTCCCCGACGGCTTCTCCGCTGTCGGTGTTTCTCATCAGCTACGATCTGCTGAGCCTGGGGGTGACCAACGGCAGCAACCCCTACGGAATGCTCTTTTCCGGGGTGGGGCTGCTGGTAGGACTGCTGGCCCTGGCGGTGTTCCAGTACGCCTTTGTCCTCAACGCCTCCCTGGATTTGCCCGCCTGGGCCATCCTGAAAAACAGCCGTGCATTGACTTTCCTGGGGCTTACGTATACAATAGGTATCCTGGGAATTACCTGCTTCGTGGATGCGGCTCTGCTCTTCGGTTTCCTCATTTCTCTGGTGCTTCTGGTACTGGGATTTCCCACCCTGGTGCAGTTCATCGTGTGCTGCCTGGGAAATATCCCCATGCAGAAGTGGATCGTGGAGCCCTATCTTCGTCAGCAGGAGGAAAATGCAGAAACCTAACCAAAAGCCCAGCTTTCGCTGGGCTTTTCCTTTTGGAGGGATGGATATGACAACACTTTTGCTGGTGCGCCACGGCCTGAGCCTTGCCAACCGGGAAAAATTCTTCGCCGGGCAGGCGGATGTGCCCCTGCTTCCTATGGGGCAGCTTCAGGCCAGGGCTACCGGGGCGTTTCTCCGGGAGCACTACGCCGCCCACAAGGTATATGCCAGCGATCTGGTCAGAGCCGGGGAGACCGGGCAGATTCTTGCTGAGATTTTAGGCTGTCCTCTGGAAACAGATAAGGGGCTGCGGGAGATTTACGCCGGAGCCTGGCAGGAAAAGACCTTTGACTACCTGACAGAGCATTACCCGGAGGGTTACGGAGTGTGGCGCCGGGACATTGGAAAGGCCCAGTGCCCCCAGGGGGAGTCGGTGGCGGAAATGGGCCTTCGGGTCAGGGAAGCCCTCACAAGAATCTGCCGGGACAACCCCGGCAAAACCCTGGTCATCGCCACCCACGCCACCCCCATCCGTGCCATGGAGTCCTGGGCAAAGTTCCGGGACTTTTCCCGGATGGGAGAGCTTCCCTGGGTGTCCAACGCCTCTGTCACGGAGCTTTTCTATGAGGACGGGGTGTGGCAGCTGGGAAAGGTGAGCCTGGACAGCCATTTACAAGACCTTCGCACCGTGTTTCCTGCCAATGTATAGAAGCTTTCATCAATACTGCCGGGAGGTTTTCGGCTGCAAGGTGTATAAGCTGTCTTTGGACGGGGGCTTCACCTGCCCCAACCGGGACGGCACCCTGGGCACCCGGGGGTGTATCTTCTGCTCCAGCCGGGGCAGCGGGGACTTTGCCCCGGAACGAAGCCTCTCCATCCCGGAGCAGTTACGCTCCGCCAAAGCCCGGGTGGAGAAAAAGTGCAAAGATGGCAAGTACATCGCCTACTTTCAGGCTTTTACCAACACCTACGCCCCGGCAGATCGGCTTCGCCGGGTGTTTACGGAGGCCATAGAGCCGGAGGAGGTGGTAGGCCTGTCCGTTGCCACCCGTCCCGACTGCCTGCCCCCGGAGGTTCTCTCCCTTCTGGGGGAGCTGAACCGGAAAAAGCCGGTGTTGGTGGAGCTGGGACTGCAAACCATCCATGAAGCCTCCATCCGCTACATCCGGCGAGGCTACGAAAATGCCGTGTATTTTCAGGCAGTGAAAGACCTGAAAGCCCTGGGCATCCCGGTGGTGACCCACATCATTTTAGGCCTTCCCGGAGAGTCGGAAGAACAGATGGTGGAGACCACTCAGGCGGCGGTGGCAGCAGGAACCCAAGGGGTGAAGTTTCACCTGCTGCATGTCCTCTCCGGCACGGATTTACACAAAGACTACCAGGCGGGCAAATTCTCCTGCCTGACCCTGGAAAGCTACGCCCGGGTGCTTAAAAAGTGCCTGGGGGTGCTTCCTCCGGAGGTGGTGGTGCACCGCATCACCGGGGACGGGGCGAAAAAAGATCTGGTGGCACCCCTATGGTCAGCTGATAAAAAGCGGGTTCTTAACTATCTTACAAAGGTGCTGCAGGAGCCGTGAAAAACTCTTGCAGGAGGAAGTCGTTCGTGATAAAATATATAGGATAAAGCCCGGAATTGGGAAAATGAAACAAGGAGGAATACCATGACTTCCAGTGAAAAGAAACAGTTGCAGATGGAAGCCTGCAAGGTGCGCATGGGCGTGATTGAATCCACTCACGGCGCCAAGGCAGGCCACCCCGGCGGCAGCCTGTCCGCAGCGGATGTGTTTACCTATCTGTATTTCAAGGAAATGAACATTGACCCCAAGAACCCCAAGTGGGAGGAGCGGGACCGGTTCGTGCTCTCCAAGGGCCACACCGCCCCCGGCCTGTATGCGGCCCTTGCCAACCGGGGCTTCTTCCCGGTGGAGGATCTGCCCACCCTGCGGCACATTGACAGCTACCTGCAGGGTCACCCCAACATGAACACCGTTCCCGGCGTGGATATGTCCACCGGCTCCCTGGGCCAGGGCGTGTCCGTGGCTGTGGGTATGGCTCTGGGCGCCAAGTACCAGGGCAAGACCTACCGGGTCTACACCCTGCTGGGTGACGGCGAGATTCAGGAAGGCCAGGTCTGGGAGGCCTGCATGGCTGCCAGCCACTACAAGCTGGACAACCTGTGCGTCATCGTGGACAACAACGGCCTGCAGATTGACGGCGACATCGCCAAGGTCATGAGCCCCTACCCCATTGTGGACAAGCTGGAGGCCTTCGGCTTCCACGTAGAGGCTGTGGACGGCCACGACTTCGAGGCTCTGGAAGCCGCCTTCCGGAAGGCCAAGGAGGTCAAGGGCGCTCCCACCGCCATTGTCATGTCCACCACCAAGGGCAAGGGCGTGTCCTTCATGGAGAACAACGCCGGCTGGCACGGCAAGGCTCCCAACGACCAGGAGTACGCCCAGGCCATGGACGAGCTGAAAGCCCTGATGGCAGAAGTGGAGGGAATGTAAAATGGCAGAACTGAAAAAGATTGCAACCCGGGACAGCTACGGCAACGCTCTGAAGGAGCTGGGTGCGGAGCATCCCGACCTGGTGGTGCTGGATGCCGACCTGGCAGGCGCTACCAAGACCGGCACCTTCCAGAAGGCATATCCTGAGCGGCACTTTGACTTCGGCATTGCCGAGGCCAACATGATCTGCGCCGCCGCCGGTATGTCCACCACCGGCCTGGTGCCCTTTGCCTCCAGCTTCGCCATGTTTGCCGCCGGCCGTGCCTTCGAGCAGGTGCGCAACTCCATCGGCTACCCCCACCTGAACGTGAAAATCGGCGCTACCCACGGCGGCATCTCCGTGGGCGAGGACGGCGCCAGCCACCAGTGCTGTGAGGACTTTGCCCTCATGCGCTCCATCCCCGGCATGACCGTCATCTGCCCCGCAGACGACGTGGAGGCCAAGGCCGCTGTCCGGGCTGCCTACGAGATGGAAGGCCCTGTGTACCTGCGGTTCGGCCGTCTGGCTGTGCCTGTGTTCCACAGCGAGGATTACCAGTTCCAGATCGGCAAGGGCGAGGTTCTGAAGGACGGCAGCGACGTTGCCATCATCGCCAACGGCCTGCTGGTTTACGAGGCTGTGAAGGCCGCTGAGGCCCTGGAGGCCGAGGGAATCCACGCCATGGTCATCAACATGGCCACCATCAAGCCTCTGGACAACGACCTGGTGCTGGAAGCTGCCAAGAAGTGCGGCAGAGTGATTACCTGCGAGGAGCACTCCGTCATCGGCGGTCTGGGCGAGGCTGTGTGCAGCCTCCTGTCCGAGAAGCACCCCACCCCCGTTAAGCGCATCGGCGTCAACGACGAGTTCGGCCACTCCGGCCCCGCCGCCGCCCTGCTGGAGCAGTTCGGCCTCACCGCCCCCCACATCGTGGACGTGGCAAAGGCCTTCTGCGGCAAGTAAATTCCATAATCAAGAGGCCTGTTGCAAAACGAAGGTTTTGCAACAGGCCCTTGTTTTCTGTCATCTGAATCCTCCGGGTGTCGCTGCCGGTCAGCCCAAAGCCCCCCTGGCCATTGTGGGGGTTCCTCGGCAACGCCGAGGCGGGGGGATACCCAGGCTCCGCCTGGGTACTTCTTACCTATTCCCTCTTCACTATTCCCTAAAAAACCTTCCCCTTTTCACATAGGTTTGTACTTTAAGAAAGTGCCAACTGTGAATCCCTCAGTCAAAAATCAAAGATTTTTGCCAGCTCCCTTTAGCAAGGGAGCCTTTGGTGCAGTGCCGATACCGGGCGCTGGAGGTGC
>DVGG01000018.1 GCA_018712825.1 Candidatus Faecousia excrementipullorum
CACCAGTTAGGGGGAAACAGCGGTTGGCATCTATGGAATCATCCGTGAATTTTTGAGCTGAAAAAGCCCGGAAACGGTTGATGCCACTGGCTTTTCGCCAGTGGCATCTATACCGTTTTGATTTTATGGTGACCCGCCGGGGATTCGAACCCCGGACCCACTGCTTAAAAGGCAGTTGCTCTGCCAACTGAGCTAGCGGATCAAATGGCTGGGATGGCAGGATTTGAACCTACGAATGCCAGAGTCAAAGTCTGGTGCCTTACCGCTTGGCGACATCCCAATACATGCGGCCCGACGCCGGACACACGGTGTAGTATACCATAATTCCCTTGGAAATGCAACAACTTTTTCCGTGATTTCCCGGTTTTTATGAAAGAAAAGGATTGGATTGATTCAAAAGCCACACACCGGCGTTCAGATACCCGGCAAAGCTCACCCAAATCAGGTAAGAAATCAGGAGCTTTCCAGCCAGCGGGGAGATGGGGAGAAACCGCCGGATGGTGATGAAAATGCCGATCCACAAAAGCACCAACACCAGAAAAGCGGCGGCAAAGCGCACCAGGCTGAAAAACACCACCGGCCATAGGAAATTAAAAAACAGCTGCACAAGGTAAGCTCCCAGGGCAGGGTATACCACTGCCTTCTCCATCCCGGAGGTCCACACGAGATATGAGGCATAGCCCATGAGCAAATACAGAATTGTCCACATCACCGGAAACACCCAGCCGGGAGGGGACAGTGGGGGCTGAATCAGCTGATCATACAGGTCAGAGCCGCCGCTGACCAGGACGGCCAACCCACCCACCGCCAGGGGCAGGGCAAGACAGAATAGAAATTGCAGGCGTTTGTTTTTCATGGTTGCATCCCTCCTGAAAAAAGGATAGCAAAGTCTCCGGGGGCTTATCCATCGAAAAAAGGCTTGATGCGCCCGAAAGAAAGGGGTATAATAAGGGAAACTTTCAAAAGGAGAATGACAATGGGAAATCCACATTCCTGCGGGGACTGCGGCGGTCATTGCGGCGGCTGCGCCGGCTGCTCCGCTTCTTTGGAGCTGACTGCCGGCGAGGTGGGGCTTCTGCAAACCCTGGGGCAGTATTCCTTTTTGCCGGTAGCCCGCCGCCGGGAGGATATGGTGCCGGTATATCTGGAAGATTCCGCCCTTTCCCGGGAGGAATACAGCCTGGTGCTGCAGTGCCTGGAAAGGCGGGGGCTGATTGACATTTCCTATGATGCGCCTCTGAAAGGTGCCGATATGAGTGCCTATGGAGGGTATCCCGTCCATGGCAGCGTGGGTCTTACCCAGCGGGGGCAGCAGGTATTGGAGCTTTTGGAAATGCAGGGAATCGATTAGCATGGAGAATGAAAATCGAAAGTCAGGTATTTGACGATACAATTTGCAGGATGCAGCGGCGGCAAACTGCCGCATTGAAGGCCCGACGGACGGGGAATCCCCCTGAAGGAGCGTCGCATTGACTCGGTGAAGAACCCGGCAGCGGGCAAAATCCAGGCAGACTCCATTGGTCAGATCATTCTGGAAAACTCTGTGGCGGAAAACCACTGGGAAATGTTCTCCGATCAGACGGAAGCAAAGGTATAAAAAAGGCTGGAATTGGGCTCTCCCAATTCCAGCTTTCATTTTTCCATATGCAAATGCCGCTGCAGCGCCTGGAAGGTTTCGTCGCTGATGGCGTGCTCCATTTTGCAGGCATCCTCTGCCGCCTGCTCCGGACTGACACCCAGCTGAATCAGCACCTTGGTCAAAAGGGTGTGGCGCTGATAGATTTTCTTCCCGATCTCCAGTCCGGTTTCCGTCAGGAGAATGGAGCCGTCTGCCTCCACCTGAATGTAGCCCCCGGATTTCAGGATTCCCACCGCCCGGCTGACGCTGGGCTTGCTGTAATTCATATATTCGCTGATGTCCACGGAGCGGACATGGCCTTTTTGCTGGGTAAGAATATAAATGGTTTCCAGGTACATCTCCCCGGATTCCTGAATCTGCATGACCATCCCTCCTTCGCCATTTCTCATAGTTTACCACAAAAATATGGATTTTGCAAGGGAGATGCCTTTGATATTGGACGCCATTCCTGCTATTGTATAGGTATATCGTTTAGCTTCCCCCAGGGAAGAATGGAAAGGAGCCATGGCAATGGCGTGTAAACGACTGTATTTGAAGGACGATTTCCCCCAGCTTTCAAATGAGGGGACAAACCCCCGGGTGGATGTGTACCTGCCGGCACCTCTGGAGGAGATGGGCCGAGAGGGACAGAAACGCCCGGTGCCGGTGATTTGCCCCGGGGGAGCCTACCGCTTTTGCAGCCGGCGGGAGGCAGAGCCCATTGCCCTGCACTTTTTGACAGACGGATACTGTGTGCTGGTGCTTTCCTGTTCCGTTGCCCCAAAGATGTTTCCTCGGCAGCTGCAGGAGGTAGCCGGGGTGCTGGAGCTGATTTGCCAAAATGCAGAACAGTGGCATTGCGATACGGAGAAAATCGCCCTGATGGGCTTTTCCGCCGGAGGACATCTGGCAGCCCACTACGCCAACGCCTATGACATTCCCCAGGTGCGGTGGGCCTTTCCCCATAGCAAGGGGGTGCAGGCCTCCTTGCTGTGCTATCCGGTTATCAGCAGCCGGGAGGATTTGCGCCATGCCGAGAGCTTCCGGAACCTGATGGGAACGGAGGATTGGGCCCGGTGGGAGCAGGTATCCTGCGAAAAACTGGCGACCGGGAAAACACCCCCACCTTCCTGTGGCACACGGCGAAGGACAATGCCGTCCCGGTTGCCAACACCCTGGTGTACGGACAGGCCCTGGCTGAACACGGCGTACCTTTTGAAATGCACATCTTCCCGGAAGGAGCCCACGGGCTGGCCACGGCGGATGGGGTGACCAACGACTCCATCCCCGCCGGGGTGGGGAAGAATGCCCTTTGGCTGCCACTGGCGAAGGAATGGCTCAAAGGAATTTTCGGGAATCAGACCCGGGAAAACTCGTAATTTTCAAACTTCAGGGAGTCCCCGATGTCCGCCCCAAAGGGCAAAAGGGCCAGAGCCACCTCAGACTCCACCCCGGTGTCGGTATAGCGGACGATGGCGTAGTCCCCACGGATATCTACAACTGTACAAAGCATAAACTTCACCTCTTAGAAAAACCGCCCCTGGGAAACCAGGGGCGGTTTGCGATTGTTGTGGAATTAGTCCTTGTAGACCTCAACCAGCTTCAGCAGATGCTCGTAACGCTCCTTGGCAGCAGCCTCGTTCTTAGCGAACAGATCGGTTGCACGCTCGGGGAACTCACGGGTCAGACGGCTGTAACGGGCTTCGTTCATCAGGAACTCCTGATAGCCGCCCTTGGGAGCCTTGGAGTCCAGAGTGAACTTGTCGGTCTCCTTGGTGGGATCGAACCGGAACAGGTTCCAGTAGCCGCAGTCCACAGCCTTCTTCATCTCGGCCTGGCAGTTCATCATGCCGCCCTTGATGGAGTGCATCTCACAGGGAGCGTAGCCGATGACCAGGGAAGGTCCGTTGTAAGCCTCAGCCTCGGTGATGGCCTTGATGGTCTGAGCCTGGTTAGCGCCCATGGCGATCTGAGCCACGTACACATAGCCGTAGGACATAGCAATCTCAGCCAGGGACTTCTTCTTGGTCTCCTTACCGGAGGCAGCGAACTGAGTAACCTGACCGATGTTGGAAGCCTTGGAAGCCTGTCCGCCGGTGTTGGAGTAAACCTCGGTGTCGAACACGAAGATGTTCACGTCCTTGTTGGAAGCCAGCACATGGTCCACGCCGCCGAAGCCGATATCATAGGCCCAGCCGTCGCCGCCGAAGATCCAGATGGACTTCTTGGACAGGTACTCCTTCTGGCTCAGGATGTCCTTCACGGTGTCGCAGCACACGTTGGCTTCCAGGTTGGCAACCAGTGCCTTGGTGGCAGCCTTGTTGGCCTCGCCGTTGTTGAAGGTGTCCAGCCAAGCCTGGCAGGCATCCTTCCGCTCCTGGGAGGAGGTGGACTCCATGACCTTCATAACCTTGTTCTTCAGGGACTCACGGAGAACTGCCTGTGCGGTGTACATACCCAGGCCGTGCTCAGCGTTGTCCTCAAACAGGGAGTTGGACCATGCAGGACCGTGACCCTCTTCGTTCACGCAGTAGGGAGAGGTAGCAGCAGGACCGCCCCAGATGGAGGAACAGCCGGTGGCGTTGGAGATATACATCCGGTCGCCGAACAGCTGAGTGATCAGGCGGGCGTAGCTGGTCTCGGCACAGCCGGCGCAGGAGCCGGAGAACTCCAGCAAGGGCTTGCGGAACTGGCTGCCCTTCACGGAGTTATCCTGCAGCTCGGGCTTCTCGGAGACCTTGGAGACCATGTAGTTGAACACATCCTGCTGGGCAGCTTCCTGCTCCTGGGGAACCATGGTCAGAGCGCCTACGGGACATACGCCAACGCAGACACCGCAGCCCATGCAGTCCAGGGGAGAAACGGCCATGGAGAAGGTGTAAACACCCTTGCCCTTGCCGGCCTTCACAGGAACGATCTTGGCACCGGCGGGAGCGGCAGCAGCCTCTTCCTCAGTCAGTGCGAAGGGACGGATGGTAGCATGGGGGCAGACATAAGCACAGCTGTTGCACTGGATACACTTGGTCTCGTCCCAGGTGGGAACGGTCACGGCAACGCCGCGCTTCTCGTAAGCGGAAGCACCCAGAGCAAACTGGCCGTCGGCGTAGTCGGTGAAGGCGGAAACAGGCAGGCTGGAGCCGTCCATCTTGCCCACGGGGGTGAGGATGTTCTTGACCACCTTGACGGTGTCCTCGCGGCCTTCCAGAGCATGGTCGTGAGCCTTGTCCTCGGCAGTAGCCCAGGAAGCAGGCACGTCCACCTTCACGAAGGCGGTAGCACCGGCGTCGATGGCGTCCCAGTTCTTCTCAACCACATCCCGGCCCTTCTTCAGGTAGGAGGCCTCAGCAGCGGCCTTCATGTAGCCGATGGCTTCCTCGCTGGGCATAACCTTGGCCAGAGCGAAGAAAGCGGACTGCAGGATGGTGTTGGTACGCTTGCCCATGCCCACCTTGATAGCCAGGTCAATGGCGTTGATGGTGTAGAGCTGAATGTTGTTGTTGGCAATGTAGCGCTTGGAAGCGGCATCCAGGTGATGCTCCAGCTCCTCCATGTTCCACTGGCAGTTGATCAGGAACACGCCGCCGGGCTTTACGTCCTGCACGATCTTGAAGCCCTTGGTGATGTAGGAGGGGTTGTGGCAAGCCACGAAGTCAGCCTTGTTCACGTAGTAGGGGCTCTTGATCACGCTGTCGCCGAAGCGCAGGTGGGAAACGGTCACGCCGCCGGTCTTCTTGGAGTCGTACTGGAAGTAAGCCTGCACGTACTTGCCGGTGTGGTCACCGATGATCTTGATGGAGTTCTTGTTGGCGCCAACGGTGCCGTCGCCGCCCAGACCCCAGAACTTGCACTCGATGGTGCCTTCTGCGGCGGTGTTGGGGCAGGCCTTCTCCTCCAGGGACAGGTTGGTCACATCGTCCACGATGCCGATGGTGAACTCGTGCTTGGGCTCAGCCTTAGCCAGCTCTTCATAAACGGCAAAGATGGAAGCGGGGTGAGTGTCCTTGGAACCCAGACCGTAACGGCCGCCGATGACCTGGATGCCGGTACGGCCGGCCTTGGCCAGAGCCATAACCACGTCCATGTACAGGGGCTCGCCCTGGGAGCCGGGCTCCTTGGTGCGGTCCAGCACAGCAATCTTCTTGCAGGTCTCGGGGATGGCAGCAATCAGCTTTTCGGGACAGAAGGGCCGGAACAGACGGACCTTCACCAGACCCACCTTCTCGCCGTGGGCGTTCAGGTAGTCGATGACTTCCTCGATGACGTCGTTGACGGAGCCCATGGCTACGATCACCCGCTCAGCGTCGGCGGCGCCGTAGTAGTTGAACAGCTGATAGTTGGTGCCCAGCTTCTCGTTGACCTTGGCCATGTACTTCTCCACCACTGCGGGCAGATCGTTGTAGTACTGGTTGCAGGCCTCACGATGCTGGAAGAAGATGTCGTCGTTCTCGTGGGAACCACGCATGGCGGGGCGCTCGGGGTTCAGGGAGTGCTTCCGGAACTGGGCAACGGCCTCCATGTTGGTCATTTCCTTCAGGTCCTCGTAGTCCCAGATAGCGATCTTCTGAATCTCGTGGGAGGTACGGAAACCGTCGAAGAAGTTGATGAAGGGAACGCGGCCTTCGATGGAAGCCAGGTGAGCAACAGCGCCCAGGTCCATAACTTCCTGAGGATTGGTTTCGCACAGCATGGCGAAGCCGGTCTGACGGCAGGCGTAAACATCGGAGTGGTCACCAAAGATGTTCAGAGCCTGAGCAGCCACAGTACGGGCGGACACGTGGAACACGCAGGGCAGCAACTCGCCGGCGATCTTGTACATGTTGGGGATCATCAGCAGCAGACCCTGAGAAGCGGTGTAGGTGGTGGTCAGGGCACCGGCGGCCAGAGAGCCGTGAACGGTACCGGCAGCACCGGCCTCAGACTGCATCTCCACAACATTTACGGTGTTACCGAAAATGTTCTTCCGACCGGCAGCGGCCCACTGGTCCACATAGTCGGCCATGGGGCTGGAGGGGGTAATGGGGTAAATGCCAGCTACTTCCGTGAAAGCATAGCTGACATGGGCGGCAGCAGTATTGCCGTCCATGGTTTTGAATTTTCTTGCCAAAATATAATACCTCCTAAAGTACTCAAATTTTGTCGGGTATATAATACCACTTAATTCTTCGTTTGTAAAGGAAAAAAGCCGCTTATGGGGAAAATTCCCATAGGGGTTGGGGAAAGGAGCGGCGGGACGGGGAAGGGGAAAATAATCTTTGTTTTTTCCGGGTAAATGTGATATGATAGGGAAAATAATGGGAAAGAAGGGAAGTGAAAGTCGTGATTTGCAGCATTTGCACCCTGGGGCTCCATGGCATCCACGGAAGCCCGGTGACGGCGGAATGCTATATCTCCAACGGACTTCCCGGCTTTGACATTGTGGGTCTGCCGGATGCGGCGGTGAAGGAGGCCCGGGAGCGGGTCCGGGCGGCAGCCAAGAACAGCGGTATGCGCTTCCCCACAGGAAGAATCACCGTGAATCTGGCCCCTGCCAGCATGAAAAAGGCCGGAACCCACTACGATTTGCCGATTCTGCTGGGTATCCTCTGCGCCAGCGGCGCCATCCGCCGTCCCCAGGCGGACAGCGCCTTTTTGGGAGAGGTCAGCCTGGACGGGCAGGTGCGGCCGGTGAGCGGTGTCCTGCCCATGGTCATTGCCGCCAAGCGGGCTGGCATCCGGCGGGTGTATGTCCCGGCGGAGAATGCCCCGGAGGCAACCCTGGCCCGGGGACCGGCGGTCTACCCGGTAAAGAACCTGACCCAGCTGGCCCAGGCCCTGAATGGGGAAGGGGAGATTCCCGAGGAGCCCATGTGGGTCCCCGGGGAGAGCGGCGGAGAGCCCCTGGACTTCAAGGACGTGCTGGGGCAGGAGAATGTGAAACGGGCTATGGAGGTGGCAGCCGCCGGCAGCCACAACATCCTGCTTATCGGCCCGCCGGGTTCGGGCAAAAGTATGCTCAGCAAGCGGCTGCCCTCCATTTTGCCGGACATGACCTGGGAGGAAGCTCTGGAAACCACCCAGATTTATTCTGTCCTGGGGGTGCTGTCTGCAAAGCACCCTATGGTTCAGACCCGGCCCTTCCGCAGCCCCCACCACACCATTTCCAACGCAGGCCTCATTGGCGGCGGCACCAATCCCCGGCCGGGAGAGATCTCCATGGCCCACAAGGGGGTGCTGTTTCTGGACGAGCTGCCGGAGTTCCGGAAGGACACCCTGGATCTGATGCGCCAGCCTCTGGAGGATGGGCAGGTGACCATATCCCGGGTCTCCGGGGCGGTGACCTACCCGGCGGAGTTTATGCTGGTGTGCGCCATGAATCCCTGCAAATGCGGCTGGTACGGGGACCCTTCCGGCAGGTGTACCTGCTCGCCTATGGCGGTGGAGAGCTACCGCAGCCGGATTTCCGGCCCCCTTATGGACCGGATTGACATGATTGTGGAGGTGCCTCCCGTGCAGTATGAGCAGCTGCGGCAGCGGAAGGAGGCAGAGCCCTCCGCAGATATCCAGCAGCGGGTGAATGCCGCCCGGAAGCGGCAGCTGGAGCGGTTCGGGGAGCGCAGCGGTATGTGCAACGCCCGGATGGGTCCCAATGAGCTGCGGCGGTTCTGCCGGCTGGATGGGGAGTCCGACCAGCTGATGCATATGGCCTTTGATTCCATGGGCCTGACCGCCAGAAGCTATGACCGGATTCTCCGGGTAGCCAGAACCATTGCGGATTTGGAAGGTGCGGAGAATATCCGGCCGGAGCATATCGCCGAGGCCATCCAGTACCGGAAAGTCAACCTATAATTTAATGTAAGTGAGGATAAGCTGTGAAAGAGATTCTTTTGCTGAAACTGGGAGAAATTGTACTCAAGGGCGCCAACAAGCGGCAGTTCGAGGATAAGCTGCGGCAAAATGTCCGCCGCCGGATGAAGCCCTACGGAAATTTTGATGTATACATCATGCAATCCACGGTGTATGTGGAGCCGGAGGACGAGCTTGCAGATGTGGACGGAGCTTGGGAGGCCTGCCATTCCATTTTCGGCGTGGTGAAGCTGTGCCGGTGCCGTCCCTGTGAGAAGGATATGGAGGCCATCTACCAGGCGGTGGAGGCCTACCTGGGGGACGACCTGGAATGTGCCGAATCCTTCAAGGTGGAGACCAAGCGCTCCGATAAGGTCTTCCCCTTGCAGTCCATCGCCATCTCCCAGGAGATTGGGGGACGGCTGGCAGAGGCACACCCCGCCTGCCGGGTGGATGTGCATAACCCGGCGTACACTGTATTTGTGGAAATCCGGGACCTGGCTGCCTATGTCCACGGGCCTGCGGAGCCGGGCGCCGGCGGCCTGCCCACCGGGGTAGGCGGCAGAGCCATGTGCCTCCTCTCCGGCGGCATTGACTCCCCGGTGGCGGCCTATATGATTGCCAAGCGGGGCGTGGAGGTGGAGTGCGTCCACTTCTTCTCCTATCCCTATACCTCCCAGCTGGCCAAGGACAAGGTGCTGGAGCTGGCCCGGCTGGTCACCCGGTTCTGCGGCCGGATGACGGTGAATGTGGTGGGCTTCACCAAGATTCAGGAAGCCATCCGGGACAACTGCCCGGAGGAGTATTTCACCCTGATTATGCGCCGGTTTATGATGGAGATTGCCCAGCGGATTGCCAAGCAGGACGGCTGCGGCGCCCTCATTACCGGCGAGAATCTGGGCCAGGTGGCCAGCCAGACCATGCAGGCCATGGCAGCCACAGGAGCCGTGGTGGACATTCCCATTTTCATGCCCCTGATTGGCATGGACAAGGAGGAGATTGTCACCATCGCCCGGAAAATCGGCACCCTGGAAACCTCTATTCTGCCCTATGAGGACTGCTGCACTGTATTTACCCCCAAGCACCCCAAGACCAAGCCCAATCTGGGCCAGGTGGAGCACGCAGAGCGGAAGCTTAATCGGGAGGCCCTGATTGCAGAGGCTCTGGAGTCTGTGGAAAAGATTACGGTGAAGTACCATGATGACCCTTTGCTGTGAGGTGCTGCAGGCCCTGAAGGGCAAGACCCTGGTAACGGCGGAGAGCTGTACCGGGGGCGGCATCGGGGCGGCGCTGACTGCGGTGCCGGGAAGCTCCCAGGTGTATAAGGGCGGCGTCATCAGCTATACAGACTGGGTGAAGGCCCATGTGCTGGGGGTGCCGGAAGGGCTCCTTCAGGAAAAGGGCGCTGTGTCCCGGGAGGTGGCGGCAGCCATGGCCCGGGGGGTGCGGCAGCGCCTGGAGGCGGATGTGGCCGTATCGGTGACGGGACTGGCAGGCCCCGGGGGAGACGACTTCGGGAACCCGGTGGGCACCGTGTTCATCGGCTATGCCCAGGAGGGCCTGACGGACACCTGGGAGTTCCATTTTTCGGGAAATCGGGAACAAATCCGGGAAAAGACCCTGGAAGAAGCCCTGAAACTGGTGAAAAGCCACAATCCATGAAAATCCATAGTTTGTCCCCTTTTGCGCCTGGCCGCAAAAGGGGACATTTTTACCAAAAATCCTTACCATATTTTTACAGGAATCCTACATATAATTGTTTCCATTTTGTGAAAGATATTGTAAAATAAAGGCATAGGAGTGAAACCCATTCCGTACTATAAGAAGGAGGCTTAATCATGCGAAAGATCCTTGCGATGCTGCTGGCTCTGGTCCTTGTGGTGGGACTGATGGCTCCAGCAGCTGCAGCGGCTCCCAACACGGAAGACATCGTCATCCTTTACACCAACGATGTGCATACCTACATCGATGGGGATATGGGCTACGATGCCGTGGCGGCGCTGAAGGCAGAAATGAAAACCCAATATGAAAATGTCCTGCTGGTGGATGCGGGCGACCACGCCCAGGGCACCGCCTACGGTTCCATGGACAAGGGCCAGTCCATCATAAACCTTATGAATGCAGCAGGCTATGATGCGGCTACCCTGGGTAACCACGAGTTTGACTACGGTATGGAGGGCTGCGAGAACCTCCGTTCCTGGGCAAGCTTCCCCTACCTCTCCTGCAACTTCTACCACGAATCCGCTGGCGTGAGAGGGGAGAATGTGCTGGACAGCTACAAGATTTTTGAAATGGGCGGCGAGAAGGTAGCCATCATCGGCATCACCACCCCCGAATCCTTCACCAAGTCCACCCCTGCTTACTTCCAGGATGAAAACGGCAACTACATCTACGGCATTGCCGGCGGCTCCGACGGCGCAGCCCTGTACGCCGATGTGCAGAAGGCCATCGACGCAGCCAAGGCCGAGGGCGCTACCCAGGTCATTGCCCTGGGTCACCTGGGTGTGGATGCTTCCTCCAGCCCCTGGACCAGCACCGAGGTCATTGCCAACGTGTCCGGCCTGGATGCTTTCATTGACGGACACAGCCATACCACCATTTCCAACCAGGTGGTAAACGACAAGGACGGCAATCCCGTCACCCTGACCCAGACCGGTCAGTACCTGAACGCCATCGGTAAGATGGTGATTTCCGCCGACGGCACCATCACCACTGAGCTGGTTACGGGATACGAAGGCTCTGACACTGCTGTGAAGGAGCTCCAGGACAGCTGGATGGGACAGGTGGATACCCAGCTGGGTGAGAAGGTCGGCTCCACTGCCCTGACCTTCGACAACTACGATGCCGATGGCAAACGCCTGGTTCGTTCTCAGGAGACCAATACCGGCGACTTTGCCGCCGACGCCCTCTACTACCTCTTTGATGATATGGGCCTGGATGTGGATGTGGCTGTTATGAACGGCGGCGGCGTCCGCAACACAGCCATCACCGGAGATATCAGCTACAAGACCTGTAAGGAAATCCACACCTTCGGCAATGTGGCTTGCCTCCAGACCATCACCGGCCAGCAGCTGCTGGATGCCCTGGAATGGGGAGCCCGGGATGTGGGCGTTGCCGAGTGCGGCGGCTTCCTCCAGGTTTCCGGTATTACTTACGAGATCAACACCGCCATCCCCAGCACCGTTCAGAAGGACGACAAGGGTGTATGGACCGGTGCACCTACCGGAGAATACCGGGTTCACGATGTGAAGGTCTACAACAAGGAGACCGGCAGCTGGGATGCCCTGGACCTGAAGGCTACCTACAACCTGGCTGGCTACAACTACACCCTCCGGGACCTGGGCGACGGCTTTGCCATGTTCGCCGGTGCCGTGAATGTGCTGGACTATGTGATGGAGGATTACATGGTCCTGGCCAACTATATCTCTGCCTTCCCTGGCAGCGTGGTAGAGGCCACCAACTCTCCTCTGGCTTCCAAGTATGAGAACTTCCCTGTGGATTACGGCACGGTCAACGGCTCCGGACGGATTACCATTCAGGCCGTTGAGAAGTCCAACGACATTGTGATTCTCTACACCAACGATGTGCACACCTACATCGATGGGGATATGGGCTATGACACCGTAGCTGCTTTGAAGGCCGCCATGGAGCAGCAGTATAAGTATGTGCTGCTGGTGGATGCGGGCGACCACGCCCAGGGCACCGCTTACGGTTCTCTGGATAAGGGCAAGACCATCATCGACTTGATGAACGCAGCGGGCTACGATGTTGCTACCCTGGGCAACCATGAGTTTGACTACGGCATGGAAGGCTGCCAGAACCTCCAGAGCTGGGCAGCGTTCCCCTACCTCTCCTGCAACTTCTACCACGAGACTGACGGCAAGCGTGGAGAGAATGTGCTGGACAGCTACAAGATTTTTGAAATGGGCGGCGAGAAGGTAGCCATCATCGGCATTACCACCCCCGAATCCTTCACCAAGTCCACCCCGGCTTACTTCCAGGATGAGGAAGGCAATTACATCTACGGCATTGCCGGCGGCTCCGACGGTGCAGCCCTGTACGCCGATGTGCAGAAGGCCATCGACGCAGCCAGAGCCGAGGGTGCAACCAAGGTTATCGCCCTGGGTCACCTGGGCCTGGATGCTTCCTCCAGCCCCTGGACAAGCACCGAGGTAATCGCCCATGTGACCGGCCTGGATGCTTTCATTGACGGACACAGCCACAGCACTGTGGAGTCCCGGCTGGTAAAGGACAAGTCCGGCAAGGAAGTGGTGCTGACCCAGACCGGTGAGTACCTGGGTGCCATCGGCGGCATGGTCATCAGCGCCGAAAGCGGTGCCGTTTCCACCCAGCTGATCACGGAGTATGAAGGCTCCGATGCGGCTGTGAAGGAGCTTCAGGACAGCTGGATTGCCCAGGTGGATGAGAAGCTGGGCGTGAAGATTGGCTCCACCCAGCTGACCTTCGACAACTACGATTCTGACGGCAACCGTCTGGTCCGTTCTCAGGAGACCAACACCGGCGACTTCGCCGCCGATGCGCTGTACTACCTGTTTGACAACATGGGCATGGACGTGGATGTGGCCATTATGAACGGCGGCGGCATCCGGAACCAGGCCATCACCGGGGACATCAGCTACAAGACCTGTAAGGAAATCCACACCTTCGGCAATGTGGCGTGCCTGCAGACCGTCACCGGCCAGCAGATTCTGGACGCTCTGGAATGGGGCGCCCGGGATGTGGGCAACGCCGAGTGCGGCGGCTTCCTCCAGGTATCCGGCCTTACCTACAAGATCAATACCACCACGGAAGACACCACCCAGAAGGATGAAAAGGGTGTGTGGACTGGCGGCCCCACCGGTGCCTATCGTGTCCACGATGTGAAGGTTTACAACAAGGAAACCGGTAACTGGGACGATCTGGACCTGAAGGCCAAGTACAATCTGGCGGGCTACAACTACACCCTCCGGGATCTGGGCGACGGCTTCGCCATGTTTGACGGCGCTGTGAATGTGCTGGACTATGTGATGGAAGATTACATGGTGCTGGCCAACTATGTATCCGCTTTTGAAAACGGCGTGGTGGGAGCAACCAATTCTCCCCTGGCTGCCAAGTACAAGAACTTCACGGTGGACTACAGCACTGTGAACGGCTCCGGCCGTATCCAGATGGTGGAGGACATTGTGATTCCGCCCACCGGTGAAGGCGACATGATCTTCGTGTTCGTGGGTCTGACCGTTGCCGCTGTCATGGGCATGGGCATCACCCTGAACGCCAAAAAGAAAATCGGATAATTCCCTGTAAAAAACTCCCTTTCCTTTTGGAAAGGGAGTTTTTTCAGGCGGCTTTTTGCCGCTTTTCCAGGGTTTTCACACACAAAATGCTTCCGGGAATCAGGAACAGATCTGCCAGAATCCAGGCTACCGGAGAGGCGTAGCAGGCGGCGCTGTAACCGAACACCGGCACAAAGGCCAGAGCTACCGCCGCTCTTCCCACCAGCTCCAGAAGTCCGGCAGACATGGCAGGAACACTGAAGCCCATGCCCTGAATGGAAAACCGCAGGCAGTTTACCAGGGCCAGGGGGAAGAAGAAAGCGGACAGAACCCTTATGTATTGGCTGGTAAGCTGCACCAGCTGGGTCAGGTTCTCTTCCTCCGGGTCGAGAAACAGCATGGTGCACTGGGGGGCAAACAGCAGCATGGCCGCAAAGGCGAGGATAGAATAGACAAGACCAATCAGGGAACTGTCCCACAGTCCCCGGCGGAGCCGGGAAAAGGCACAGGCGCCGGCGTTTTGTCCGCTGTAAACCGACATGGTGCTGCCCAGGGCATCAAAGGGACACCCCAGCAGCTGAAACAGCTTGGAGCCGGCAGCCACCGCTGCCACATAGGTGCTGCCCAGGGTGTTGATGGCGGTCTGCAAAATGGTGGAGCCGATGGCGGTGATGGAGTATTGCAGCCCCATAGGCAGTCCCATCATGCAAAGCCGGGTACAATGGACCAAGGACAGCTGCCGCTCCTGGGGGGTAGCCCGGAGGATGGGGAAGCGCTTGATCATAAAGATTAGACAAGCCAGCCCGGAAATCACCTGGGAGGCCACGGTGGCAATGGCAGCGCCTGCCACACCGGCCTGGAACCAGAGAATCAGGGCGATGTCCAGAAAGACATTGAGAAAAGCGGAGAGGGCCAGAAAATACACAGGGGTTTTGCTGTCCCCCAGGGCCCGGATAATGCCGGACAGATAATTATACAGGAAAATACCGGGAATCCCCAGGAAGATAATGAAGATATACCGGTAGGCATCCACAAAGATATCCTCCGGCGTCTGGGTAATGCGCAGCAGATCCTCGCAGAAAAAGGCAGTGACGGCGGTGATGACAAGGGTAAAAAACACAGACAGATAAGAGCCGTTGAACACATACCGACGCACGGCGGAAGGGTCGTTTGCGCCTACCTGCTGGGCTACGGGGATGGAAAAACCGCTGCAAATGCCCATGCAGAAGCCCAGCACCAGGAAGTTGAGAGCGCCGGTGGAGCCAACGGCCGCCAGGGCATTGGCACCCAGCAGCTTGCCTACGATAATGGTGTCCACCAGATTATAAAACTGCTGGAACAGCATTCCCAAAAGCACAGGGAAGGCAAACCGCAGTATCAGCTTCATGGGAGAGCCGGAAATGAGGGAATTTTCCATGATAACCACCTCAAAAATGAAATTGTGGGTTTCTCGATTTCAAGATTATATAGTTGCCGGAGCCATTTGTAAATGATTTTTTCCACGTCAAAAAGTGGAATTTTATGGGTAAAAAACTTACGAAACTGTGAATGTTGATTACAGCCTTCCGGGGAAAGCCACTGTTGCTTTTTTTCCGGGAATCCGTATAATAAAGGGAGAAAAACATCAGGAGAAATGGGGCGGAAGCATGGAGAATTGTTGGCTTAAAAAGATTTGCCTGACCATGGGAGAATTGGATACGGACCGGACGGACGATGTGGCCCGGTGCCTGGGGGCACTAGAGGCTCAGGGGATTTCTGCCCGGTTTCCCACGGAGCTGGTGGCGGCCTCCTATGAAACCCTCAGGCTTCCCCGGTATACCGTAACCTTGCAGAAGCTTCCCGATGGATACCGGGTGACCCGGGTGGAGCCGGGGGACAGAAGCCGGGCCTGCTACGGGGCGGCGGTGGATCTGGGCAGTACTACGGTGGTTATGCGCATCCTGGACTTTTCCTCCGGCAGCGTTCTGGGGGAGGATACGGTGCGCAACGGCCAGCGTGCCTACGGCGATGAGATTTTGAGCCGGATTTTCTACACCAAAGACAACCCGGAGCACCGGCAGGAGCTGCGGCAGGTGACGGTGGACACCCTCAACACATTGCTGGAAGAGCTGTGTGCAGAGGTGGGGGTGACCCCGGAGGAAATCTGCGGCATGGTCATCAGCGGCAATACCTGCATGATTCACTTCCTGCTGGGGCTTGATACCTTCTGCCTGTTCCACGCCCCCTTCCGCCCGGTGATTACCCATCCCGGGGTGGTGGCGGGAAAGGCTCTGGGACTTCTGGTGGACGGACCGGTGTACTGCTTCCCCTCCACCGCCAACTATCTGGGTGGCGACATCATTTCCGGGCTTCTTTCCACGGAACTGACCCATCGGGAGGAAACGGCCCTGTTTCTGGACATCGGCACCAACGGGGAGATGGTGCTGGGAAACCGGGACTACCTGATTGGCGGCGCCGGCGCCGCAGGCCCGGCCCTGGAGGGGGGCATCAGCAAAAGCGGAATGCGGGCAAGAGCCGGGGCGGTGGATACGGTCACCATCTCCGGGGGAGAGCTGACCTTCACCACCATTGAAAATGCCCCCGCCCGGGGCATTTGCGGCTCCGGCATTGTGGATTTGCTGGCCCAGATGCTCCTTGCCGGCTGGATGGACCGGCGGGGCAATCTCCAGACAGAAAAATCCCCCAGAATCCGCCGCTTCGGGGAGGAGCTGGGGGTGGCCTACGCCGAGAGCTGGGAGAGCGAAACCGGGGAGCCTCTGGTCTTTACCCAGGAGGACATCCTCCAGTTCACGCAGACCAAGGCGGCGGCCCATACCATGGTGGCGGTGCTGCTGAACACCGCCGGCCTGTCTTTGGAAGAGGTGGACAGAATCTACCTGGCGGGGGCCTTCGGACGGCACCTGAATCTGGAGTCCGCCATCACCATCGGCATGTACCCGGATGTGCCCCGGGAGAAATTCGTGAATGTGGGCAACAGCTCTCTGGAGGGAGCCTGCCGGCTGCTCACCGGGGCCATCACCCCGGAGGAGGCGGACAGAATCGCCGGGCAGATTTACTACCTGGAATTTGCCATGCAGGAGACCTTCGTGGAGGAAATGCGTGCCGCCAGCTTCTATCCCCATACCAATCTGCAAATGTATCCTACCGTTGCCAGTCGGCTTCCATAAAAACTCTCGGAAGGACTTACCTTCCGGGATTTTTATGTAGAGATCAGAAGCGGGCATGCTGCTCCACATCCACCACAAACAGCACCACGCCGCCGCACTGGATGGGCACCGGGGTGGGAGGGGCGGACATGGCGGAGAAGCCGGAGCCGAAAGAGGTGGGCTGGTAGATGGTCTCCGTCCGCTTGCCGAACTGCTTGAGAATCTCCAGGGCACCTTCCAGCTGCTGGTGATGGACGCCAATCATCAAAGTGACGCTCTTCTTCCGCAGGAATCCGCCGGTGGAGTTCAGGATGGTGGCATAGTAGCCTTCCTGATTCAGCTTTGCAATGGCATCGTAGTAATCGTCGCCCTGCACAATGGCAATAATCAGCTTATCACAATTTTGTTGGCTCATAAATAACGCTCCTTTGCTAAAAAATGCTTTTATACATTAAAAAGGAAGTTGACAATGTCTCCGTCCTTCATAACATATTCCTTGCCCTCGCTGCGCACCAGACCCTTGGCCTTGGCAGCGGCCATGGTGCCGCATTCCTTCATATCCTGGAAGGCGATTACCTCAGCCCGGATGAAGCCCCGCTCGAAGTCGGTGTGAATCTTGCCTGCGGCCTGGGGAGCCTTGGTGCCGTTCTTGATGGTCCAGGCCCGGCACTCGTCGGAACCGGCGGTGAGGAAGGAGATGAGGCCCAGAAGGGCGTAGCTGCTGCGAATCAGCTTGTCGAGACCTGACTCGGTGACCCCCAGCTCCTCCATGAACATGGCCTTTTCCTCCGGGTCGTCCAGCTCCGCAATGTCTGCCTCCAGCTTGGCGCAGATGGGAATTACCTGGCTGCCCTCCTCGTCGGCCAGAGCCTTGACTTTCTGATAGTAGGGGTTGCTGTCCGGGTCGTTTACCTGATTTTCCGACATATTGGAAACATAAATGGTCTTTTTCAGGGTGAGAAGATCGGAGGTGGCGATGAGGGCCATATCCTCGGAGTCACAGGGATAGGTGCGGGCCAGCTTCCCGGCGTTTAAGTGCTCCAGAAGCCCGGTGAATACCTGCACCTCCCGGAGAAACTTCTTGTCCCCGCCCTTGGCAGCCTTCTGAGCCTTGTCAATCCGCCGCTCCACCATCTCGATGTCTGCCATCACCAGCTCCAGATTGATGATGTCGATGTCCCGGAGAGGATCGGTGCTGCCCTCCACATGGGTCACGTTGGAGTCGTCAAAGCAGCGCACCACATGGACAATGGCGTCGGTGGTACGGATGTTGGAAAGGAACTTGTTGCCAAGACCCTCACCCTTGGAAGCACCCTTCACAAGACCTGCAATGTCCACAAACTCAATGACAGCCGGGGTGGTCTTTTTGGGCTTGTAAAAATCAGAAAGCCACTCAAGCCGCTCATCCGGCACAGACACCACACCCACATTGGGGTCAATGGTGCAGAAAGCATAGTTGTCCGCCGGAACCCCGGCATTGGTAATGGCGTTGAACAGAGTGGACTTCCCCACATTGGGCAGTCCCACGATACCTAATTTCATATAACCTTGTTCTCCTTCAGTTTGCAGAGGTAACACACCCCTGTCTTTATCAGTTAACTATATCACATTTTCATTTCAATCTCAAGGAAAAACCGGAAATTTTTGTTTTAAAGCTATCTGATATATTTTACATATGCAAATGATAAGATCTTCTTTTTCCTTCTTTACATATGAGAAAAAATACGGTATACTATTGATGCCAAACTAAGGAAGCTCTGAATAAATAGGCAAGAGCTGGCAGCGAGAGATTTTTTGTCAGACAAAAGAATGGAAAACAGGGGAATACTGTATGTATTTCCTGTTTTTCATTCTGCATGGCTGGCGAAAAAGATCCGCTG
>DVGG01000019.1 GCA_018712825.1 Candidatus Faecousia excrementipullorum
CTAAGGAACCTCTGAATAAATCGTCTGCGGCTGAACAGCGGATCTTTTTCCCCATCCATGCAGAATGAAAAACAGGAAATACATACAGTATTCCGCTGTTTTCCATTCTTTTGTCTGAGGAAAAATCTCTCGCTGACAGCTCTTGCCGATTTAATCAGAGTTTCCCTAAGTTTTTCCGGGAATTTTGGCTGGGGATAACCAGGGCAATTACGCTTCCAGGGGGTGTATTTTTGGCGTGGGGATACAAAATATTGTGATGATTGTATTGGGCTTCGCTGGAAAATTCCTGTTCTTCAAAGGGAATCTGATTGAGCAGCAGAATTTCTCTTGCCTGTTCCAAGGTCATGGAATCACCTCCGAATTTGGGAGAAGATCCATTCTCTTTATACAAACAGTGTAGCATATTTGGAAGCGGAAGGCAAAGATAATAAAAATTTTATTCTATCTCTGTCCTCATGGTAAAGTGATCCGGCAAATGGAAGATATCCTTTTTCAGGAACAGGGGATAAAAATAGGCCTTCTCCAATTCCTCAAAAGCCAGCCAGGTAAAAACATGGGAGTGGACGCCTTCCTTTATGGTAAAGCAATCTCCTTTTTGCAGGAGTTCCGTATCCCCCATGTCCATAAGAAAATAAATGCACAGCTCATGATAGTGGAGCCTGTCCACCTCCTCCCGGAAAAAGCTCTGGCACAGCCACAGGGGACGAAGGATTTTTGGGGTGATTCCCAATTCCTCCCGCAGCTCCCGGATAACCGCTTCTTCAGCGGTTTCCCCCAGCTTCACCCGCCCACCGGGCAAATAGAAATAGGGAGACCGTTCGTCCTGCATGGCAAGAATTTTTCCATCGTGAATCATCATACCGCAGACCCGGTAGTTAAACTTCTGCTGATTGCTTTGAAAGGTAATGTCCATGGGGAAATCTCCTGTATTTTTGAATCACTTGCAGGTTGTTTGATATGCTTTTTGTGCCCAGTAATGGAGGTGCGGCTAGTAAAATTCGGCTTAGATTCTGGAAAGCAATTCTGCCTTTTTCTGGTTAAATTCTTCTTCGGTCAAAACACCGGCCTCTTTCAATTTGGAAAGTTTTTCCAACAGTTCCACAATATCTTGTTCACCAGCGGTGTCATTGCGGCTTTTTCGGCGTTTCAGCAGTGTACTGAATTTGGCCGTCAGCTTTTTTCTGGAAGGCTGCGCTTCGGAAGTGGAGACATCTGGAGTTTCTGCAGCTTCCGGTTCTTCCGCCATGGACTCAATAATATGCAAATCCTCTTCAAAGTCGGTCTCGGTATAGCCGAAGGCAGCACTGTCCAAAGCAAGCTGTAATCTGGTTGCCATGGGCTTCATAGATGCAAAATTCAATCCGCCGGATACGATGCCTCCGACCACAGGAATCACTTTTGAGACACCCTTGGCAAAAGAGGATTTTGTGATTTTAAGACCAATCATTGTTCCCAGTTTTTTCAGTATGGGATACCAAAAGGTTTTGGTCAAAGCCTTCTGCGGCAGCTTTTTCAGGGCGGCCTTTGCGACCTGTGCGGAAAGAACACGCACACCGGAAACTGCGCCGGAAATTCCAAACATAACACCGCAGTACAGGAGCATATAATCTTTGACCTGATTGTTGTCCAGCTGTCCATTCTGCCAGAGATTATCGGCGCCGTACAGATAAGACAACTCCTGAGCCAGCCGCAAAGTAGTTCCGAAAAATTGAAGCACATCAGCGGGAATGGTAGCAGCCATGGCCAGACCACCGGGAATTCCGGTTGCAAAGGATGCGATGGATGATTGACTGGTTCTTTTCAGAATGAGTTTGTTTGCCATAGCGGTCAGACGATCCTGGGGAATCTGGCAGGCAATGGGTCCAAGGTTTACAATTTCATCCAAAGAAACGGATTCGTTTGCAAACATTTCTGAAAGAAACTGGTTTCGGTCTACCTTAACGCCGGGAAGCTGCAGTGCAGCCGTGAGTATATTTTCGAAAATCAGCTCTTTTCCAGGGGCGGCAACGGTCATTGAGGAATCCATGTTGAATACTCCTTCTTTTAAAGATTGTCCTAGGCAGAATGTGTAGATAAAACAAAAACCGCACTCACAGATGCGAGTGCGGTTTGGCAGAGGATGAGGGATTCGAACCCCCGCGAACGGAGTCAGAGTCCGGTGTGCTACCGTTACACTAATCCTCTATAGGAGCTTTTTCAGAAGCTCTGTGACAAGCACGCTTATTATTATACACAGATGGGGAAAAATGTCAAGAAGAATTTTTCGTTTTTCCGAAAAATTTTCCAAGGACAGTATGCCCCGGAAAAACCGGACTTATTCCGGCTTTTCCGCCTCCCAGGGGAAGGGTTTTCCCTTAAGTACGCTGTGCTTTAAGTAATGGAAGGTTTTTTCCTCTCCCTGCTCTTTCAGCATGGTGAGAAGATAAGAAAGCTCCTTCTGGGTCCGGGGGTGCATGAGGGAGCGCTCCCGGCTTTTCTCAAAATAGGCCAGGGCAGAGCCGGGGTTGTAGTTCTTTCCCTCGTACACCATGCAGGCAGCCCTTCTGTCCATCACCATTTCCACCAGATACTTCCGGGGCATGGGCTGGGCGGCGTAGTCCTTCTTTACCGGATCCATGTCCGTCCAGTATTCGTAGTGGTGGCGGTTGCGGCCTTTGTGGTGCATCCAGGCGATGCTGTAACCCTTCTCCTCCCGCTCGGCGGCATTGGGACTGCGGGTGCCCTGATAATACTTTGCCCCGGTGAGAAATTCCGTGGGGGAGTATTTGGACAGATCGTGGGTCAGTCCCTGACGGTACAGTCCCACCCGGAAACACCCGGCCATCACCAGATGCCGGTGCCGGGTAATGGTGACAAAATGCTTCCATGCCTTCATAACCTTAAGCCTTCTTTCCTGTTTGGGGCTATTATAAATTAGGCGGTGGAAAAAAGCAACCCTCCCCCGGCTTCTCCAGGGGAGGGAATGGCTTACTTATTGGGCTTGACCCGGTACACGGTAGTCTGGCGATACAGTCCGCCGGCGGGGACAAGGGTGCTGGGGAAGTTGGGATGGTTCAGGGCGTCGGGATAGGCCTGGGTTTCCAGACACACGAAGCAGTTGCCCTCATAGGCAGCGCCGCCCTTTCCGGTCTTGGGAGCGCCGAAGGTGGCGCTGTAAATCTGCATACCGGGGCAGGTGGTCTCCACTTCCATGGTCAGCTCCTTGCCCTGCAGAGTGGCCACCTTCCGCATTCCGGTGCCATTGAGGCAGAAGTTGTTGTCGTAAAGACCGATTTTTCCCATGTCCTGTCCCAGAGCCTTGGGGGTGCGGAAGTCAAAGGCGGTGCCATCCACCGGGGCAATCTCTCCCGTGGGAATCAGCTCGGCATCTACCGGGGTGTAGGCATCTGCATCCATTTGCAGAATGTGCTCACCCACAGAGCCGCCGCCGTTCAGGTTGAAGTAGGTGTGGTTGGTGAGATTTACCACCGTGTCCTGGTCGGGGATGGCGATGTAATCCAGCCGCAGGCCGTTGTCCTCGTCCAGGGTGTAGGTGACGGTAATCGTCACATTTCCCGGGTATCCCCCTTCTCCGTCGGGAGAGTAGTAGGTGAAGGCGACGGAGTTTTCTCCGGCCATGGCAGCCCAGATCCGGCTGTTGAAGCCCACGGGACCGCCGTGGAGCTGGTTTTCTCCCTCGTTTGCCGGCAGTACAACAGTCTTGCCCTTCAGGGGGAACCGGCTGCCGCCGATGCGGTTGCAGTTCCGGCCAACTACCACGCCCAGATAGCAGGTGTCTGCCAGATATTCCTCAATGGTGTCGAACCCTAAGCAGATATCCACGGTTTTTCCATTCACCGGAACACAAATCTTCTGTACCGCAGCGCCCCGGGTCAGCAGGGTCGCAGCCATACCTGCCTGATTTTGCAGAGTGTAGGCATAAACGGTGCCGTCGGCAAAGCTGCCGAAGTATTCTTTCGTTACCATATGTATTGTAGCTCCCTTCCAAGGTAAAAATATCCGGGAAATATTATACAGCATATTTGCCTTTTTGGATACCCTGATTTTTCAAAATCCACAAAAAATATCCATCTACAGGGCGGCGGGGCGTCTCGGCACCTTGCAATTTCCCAAGAATGTGCTATGATTAACCTATCTTATTCCTGACGGAGGGATTCCATGCTGGACTATATACGCATTGCCTGCGCTGTGCCCCGGGTGCAGGTGGGAGAAGTAAGAAAGAATGTGGAAAATATCTGTGAGCGCATCCGGGAGGCGGATGCGGGGAAGGCAGATGTGGCGGTGTTCCCGGAGCTGGCGCTGACGGGCTATACCTGTGCCGACCTGTTTTTCCAGGAGACCTTGCTCCGGGCCTGCCGGGAGGGACTCCGGGAGATTGCCCGGTGCTCCCGGGAATGCCCGGAGCTGACCGTGGCGGTGGGACTGCCGGTGGTGCTGGGGGGCCAGATGTATAACTGCGCTGCGGTGCTGCAAAACGGCATCTGCTACGGCCTGGTGCCCAAGACATATCTTCCCAACTATGACGAGTTTTACGAGCGGAGATGGTTCTCCTCCTCTGAGGATTTGCAGCACGGGGAGGTCTCCCCGGAGGAAGTGGGCCTTTCCCAGGAGGAGAAAATCCCTGTGGGCCGGGACGTGCTGTTCCGCTTGGGGGACGGTACGGTGATGGGTGTGGAAATCTGCGAGGATCTGTGGACGCCTATGCCCCCCTCCACCCTGCAGGCCATCAATGGGGCAGAGGTGATTATCAACCTGTCCGCCTCCAATGAAACCGTAGGCAAGCGAAACTTCCGCCGGCAGCTGGTGCAGCACCAGTCCTCTATCTGCAACTGCATTTATGCCTATGTGTCCTCCGGCTGCACCGAGTCCACCCAGGATCTGGTGTTCTCCGGCCACAGCCTGGTGGCGGAGGATGGACAGATTCTGGCGGAGAACCAGGAGCTGATTGCCACGGAGTACCTGATGTTCCAGGATGCGGACGTGGGGAAAATCCGTGCCATCCGCAGAAGAAACAAAAGCGTCCGGGATGCGGCCTCCTTCTTCGGGAAGCTGGAGCCCATGCGGATGCAGCGCTGCCCCGGCACTGAGCTCCGCAGCGACGGCAGCCTGTACCCCCTGGTGAAGCTGCCCTTTGTCCCCTCGGAAAAGGCAGACCGGCTGGAGCGGTGTATGTCCATCTTCCAGATTCAGGTGGCAGGCCTTGCCCAGCGGCTGAACCAGCTGGGCTGTAAGGCAGTGGTGGGTGTGTCCGGCGGACTGGATTCCACCCTGGCCCTTCTGGTGGCGGTGGGTGCTATGCACCGGCTGGGTAGACCGGCTACGGATGTGTGGGCCCTGACCTTGCCCTGCTTTGGCACCTCCGACAGAACCTACCGCAACGCCTGGGAGTTGATGGAGAAGCTGGGAGTCAGCACCAAGGAAATCAGCATCAAGGAGGCAGTGACCGGACACTTCCGGGATATCGGCCACGACCCCACGGTGTTCAACGGCACCTACGAAAACGCCCAGGCCCGGGAGCGGACCCAGATTCTCATGGACTTTGCCAGCGTGGTAGGGGGCATCGTGGTGGGCACCGGCGATTTGTCGGAGCTGGCCCTGGGCTGGTGCACCTACAACGGCGACCATATGAGTATGTACGGCGTGAATGCCTCCATCCCCAAAACCATGATGCGGTGGATGATCTCCGCCATCTCCGAGAGTGAGGCCTTTGCCTCCTCCAAGGCGGTCCTTCAGGACATCCTGGACACCCCCATCAGTCCGGAGCTTCTGCCTCCGGATGAAAAGGGCAACATTGTCCAGTATACGGAGGATTTGGTGGGCCCCTATGCCCTTCATGACTTCTTCCTGTATTATGTGGTGCGGTTTGCCTTCTCTCCTACCAAGATTTACACCCTGGCCTGCCGGGCTTTCCGGGAGGATTTTGACCAGGAAACCATCAAAAAATGGCTCAAGTCCTTCTACCGCCGGTTCTTTACCCAGCAGTTCAAGCGCAGCTGTATGCCGGAGGGTGTGAAGGTGGGCAATGTGTCCCTCAGCCCCCGGGGAGACTGGCGGATGCCCAGCGATGCCTATGCCAACATCTGGCTGAGCGAAGTGGAAAAACTCTGAAATTTGGGACGGTCTGCAAATTACAGACCGTCCCTTTCATGATATTATAGAAGAATGGGCTGAATCTGCCGCCCCTCCGTCATGGCTTCCAGAGCCTGGGGAAGCTGGGAAAAATCTGCCACCATGCTGGTGGGCTTCTGTATGGGGTCATCCTGCCCGAAGGGGACAAAATAGAAGTTCCGGCGGCACAGGAGCTTTCCGATGTTCTCGGCAGCCCCTGCCAGGGCGTCGTTGGTGGAAACGGCAAGAAGAATCGGCCTGCCGTTTCGCAGATGGCTCTTGGCAGCCATAGTCACCGGGGTGTCGGCAATGGAGTGGGCCAGCTTTGCCAGGGTGTTGCCGGTGCAGGGGGCAATCACCAGGGCGTCCAGCAGCTTTTTGGGACCGATGGGCTCCACCTCCGGGATGGTGTGCAAGGGAGGCTGACCGCAAATGGCGGTGGCCCGGTCTATGTGGGACTGGGCGGTGCCGAACCGGGAATCCAGGGTGTAGGCACTGTGGGAAAAAATGGGGATCACCCGGTGTTTTTTTGCCAGCTCCGCCATTACCGGGAACACGGAAGCGTAAGTACAAAAGGAACCGCAAAGGGCAAATCCAACGGTCATAACACATACCCCTTTTCCTTCAAAATAGACAAAACCCTCCGGGCAATCAGGCTGCCGGAGCTTTCCGGTGTATCCTTGCCCGGCAGTCCTCTGGCCCATACCACGTCCTTGCCGCCCATGCCCTTCCGGGAAGCCAGGTCGATTTTTAGGGCGGGGCTATCCTCCTCCGGCAAGATCGGGGCAGGGGCGGTGTTGTAAATCAGCCGGTAGTTCCGGGATTGAATTTCCCCCAGGCCGATGGCGGTGTACCCCAGGGCGGCAGCCATGGCCCGGTCAGATTCCTTCCGGGCGGCAATGGTTACCCGGGCATCCAGCCCCCGGAGAAGCCTCGCCAAACATTTTCCGATTCTTCCCCAGCCGATGACCAGTACGGACTGTCCCTCCAGGGTCACCGGCAGCAGACTCATGGCCTCCCGGATGGCACAGTGGGCAGTGATGGCGGCATTCTGGGCAACGTAATCCGAATCCTGTAATAAATCCACGGTTTCGTAGTCCTGACAGGCAGGATGATTCAGGTTTCCCCCCAGAATCAGTACATCCTTTGGAAGCCCTTGCAGTAAGCTCTCAAGAGAGCCCCCGCCTTTGATGCTGCCCCGGTCGTCAAAGCTGGGAACCGGCAGCAGCACCACAGCCGTATCCGCCGAAGGCTCCTGCGCAATCTCTATGCCGGCTTTCGACAGGATTTCCCCGGTATAGGGCAGCGCCGGAGAGCCTCCGGACAGCAGCAGTTTCAAGGAATTCATAAAAATCACCCTTTCAGCCCAGAATATGCAAGGCACTTTGCGGTTGTGCTTGATTTTTCATGGGTATTCTGTATAATAATCCTTAAGAGGTGAAGTGTATGCAAAGACTTGGTTTTATTCACGATATGATGGATGTGAAGGTGCTGATTCTGTTTGTGACAGCCCGCTCCAGCTACCCCATGACCATGCAGGAGATTTATGAGCTGTGCTACCAGGACGAATGCCTGAGTTATTTTGATGTATGCACTGCCGTTCCTCAGATGGTAGAATCGGGACACCTGCGGCAAACCGACGAAACCCATTACGAAATTACAGAAAAGGGCAGAAACGACGGAGCCATCACGGAGGACTCCATCGCCTACACCGTGAAGCAGCGGGCAGAAAATGCGGTGGCCCGGTTCAACCGGCAGCTGCGCCGCAGCAGCTTCGTGAAAACCCAGATTGTCCCCCGGGACAATGGGGAATATTCCGTGATCATGGCCCTGGATGACGAGATGGGAAATCTTATGACGCTGGAGCTGGTGGCCCCCAATCAGCGGCAGGCGGTGCGCCTGGGTCGGCTGTTCGAGAAAAAGGCAGAAAGCGTATATAACCTGACCATGGCAGAGCTTCTGGATGAGGAAAGCACTCTGGACGAGGAACCTTAATGCAGTTCACCCTTCGGTTTGTCCGAAGGGTGAAAATTTTGTAAAAAATCCCCCATACCTCTTGTCCGATTTGCCAAAATGGGGTATAATATAAGCACACCGGAAGACCGGTGATATGAAAGGAGCTGCCGCATATGAAATTTCAGTACAGTGAGAAAAAGGTTAAGCTGCCCCAGAACGTACACGCCTACGCCGAGAAAAAGGTTATGAAGCTGGCACGGTATTTTGAGGAGGATGCGGAAGCACTTGTGGTATTTTCTGTGGAGAAGAACCGGAATAATGTAGAGCTGACGGTTCATGGTGCCGGCACCTGGTTCCGTGCCAAGGAGAGCACCTCGGATATGTTTGCCTCCATCGATGCCGCCGTTGGCACCATTGAAGGCCAGATCCGCAAGAACAAGACCCGTCTGGCTCGCCGTCTGCGCCAGGATGCCTTTACCCGCACCGTGGATGTCACTTCCTTTGCAGAGGAGGAGCGGGAGGACGAGTACCACATCGCCCGGGTGAAGCGCTTCCAGATGAAGCCCATGACCAAGGAAGAGGCCATTTTGCAGATGAACCTGCTGGAGCATAGCTTCTTTGCTTTCCGGGATCAGGAAAACGGCGGTGTGTTCTCTGTTGTATATCGCAGAAACGGCGGAGATTACGGTATTATCCAGGAAATCGAGTAAGTAAAGTTACCTGTTTCGGGGCCTGTTTTCAGGCCCCGAAATTTTTTGCAAAAAACTGTAAAAAAGTGCTTGACAAAGTGGGGGCGGGGTGGTATTATATGCAAGCTGCTTCCGCAAGGGAGTGGGCGAAAGAGAGCAGAAAGTTAACCTGCGGATGAAAAGAACGAAAAAAATCTTGAAAAAAGATGAAAAAAGTTCTTGACAAAGGAAAACTTCTGTGATAGAATAAGCAAGCTAACCCGCAAGGGGAGCGAAAAGTTGTACCTTGTAAATTGAATAACGCAAAGACGAACAAAACACCTTGGACAATTTATGGATTGTTTAAGCGTAAGCGAAAAAACAGCCAACGAAAATTCTTGAGTAATAAATGCTAAGAGCAGATTATTCAAAACATTGATTTTAAGGCCGCAAGGTTTTAAGATACAATTTTTTGAGAGTTTGATCCTGGCTCAGGACGAACGCTGGCGGCGTGCC
>DVGG01000020.1 GCA_018712825.1 Candidatus Faecousia excrementipullorum
AGCGAGAGATTTTTTGTCAGACAAAAGAATGGAAAACAGGGGAATACTGTATGTATTTCCTGTTTTTCATTCTGCATGGCTGGCGAAAAAGATCCGCTGTCCAGCCGCAGACGATTTGTTCAGAGATTCCCTTGGATTTATGGTTTTATTTTGGGAGGGAAATAATAACACTTGCTGAATATCCCATAAACAATTTGTAAATTTCCCGGTATTTCAAAAAAGGTGTGGCAAAAGCGCAAAAACTGTGGTACAATGAATGGGAAAATTGGGCAAAAGACCCAAGGCGAAAGGAGAAATATCTATGGGATTGATGAAAGCCGCAATGGGAAGCGTGGGCGGTGTGCTGGCAGACCAGTGGAAGGAATTCTTCTACTGTGAGGCCATGCCCAAGGAGCTTCTGGTCACCAAGGGCGTCAAGCGCACCAGCGGCCGCTCCTCCAACACCAAGGGAAGCGACAACATTATCTCCAACGGCTCCGGCATTGCCGTGGCAGACGGCCAGTGTATGCTCATTGTGGAGCAGGGCAAGATTGTGGAGGTCTGCGCCGAGCCGGGTCAGTTTACCTATGATTCCTCCACCGAACCCTCCATCTTCTCCGGCTCTCTGGGCAAGAGCATCCTGGAGACCTTCAAAACCATCGGCAAGCGGTTTACTTACGGCGGCGACACCGGTAAGGACCAGCGGGTGTACTACATCAACACCAAGGAGCTGCTGGACAACAAGTTCGGCACCCCCAACCCCATCCCCTTCCGGGTGGTGGACTCCAAAATCGGCCTGGATGTGGACGTGTCCGTCCGCTGCTCCGGCGTCTACTCCTATAAGATTGCCGACCCCCTGCTGTTCTATACCAATGTCTGCGGCAACGTGGAAGGGGACTACACCCGGGATCAGCTGGACAGCCAGCTGAAAACCGAGTTTATCAGCGCCTTGCAGCCCGCCTTCGGACGGCTGTCGGAGCTGGAGCTGCGGCCCAACCAGATTGTGGCCCACAACACCGACCTGGAAAACGCCATGAACGCCACACTGTCCCAAAAGTGGGGTGCATTGCGGGGTCTTAAGGTCGTGAGCATCGCCCTGGGGTCTGTCACCCTGCCGGAGGAAGACGCCCAGATGATCAAGGAGGCCCAGCGCACCGCCATCCTCCGGGACCCCACCATGGCGGCAGCCACTTTGGTGGGTGCTCAGTCCGACGCCATGAAGACCGCCGCCGGCAATTCTGCCGGTGCCATGACGGGCTTTTTGGGTATGGGCATGGCCATGAACGCCGGAGGCGCAATGAACGCCCAGAACCTCTATGCCATGGGTCAGAAGCCCCAGCCCCAGCCGCCCCGGCAGGGCTCCTGGAAGTGCAGCTGCGGCAACACCGCCACCGGGAAGTTCTGCCCCAACTGCGGTGCCAAGAAGCCGGAGGCCAAGGCTGACGGGGAGTGGGTCTGCACCTGCGGCACCAAAAATACCGGCAAGTTCTGCACCGGCTGCGGCGCCAAGAAGCCGGAAGAGGGCTGGAAGTGCAGCTGCGGCGCTGTGAACAAGGGGAATTTCTGCTCTGAATGCGGCGCCAAGCGCCCCGCCGGAGAGCCCCTGTACCGGTGCGACAAGTGCGGCTGGGAGCCGGAAGATCCCAAGCATCCCCCCAAGTTCTGCCCGGAGTGCGGCGACCCCTTTGACAGCCGGGATATTCAGTAAGGGAGGCAAGGCCTATGGCAACCCTGTTGGAATATAAATGCCCCTGCTGCGGCGGGGCCCTGAGCTTCGACAGCGAAGCCCAGAAGATGAAGTGTCCCTACTGCGACACGGAGTTTGAAACCCAGACCTTGAAGGAAATGGACGAGGTGCTGCAGGAAACCAGCGCCCAGGATTCCATGGAGTGGGAAACCCAGGATAAGACTGCCTGGGAGGAGCCGGTGAACCACTATATCTGCCGCTCCTGCGGCGGCGAGCTGGTGACGGACGAAAATACCGCAGCCACCAGCTGCCCCTACTGCGGCAATCCCGTGGTGCTCTCCGGGCGGCTCTCCGGAGCCCTGAAGCCGGAGCTGGTGATTCCCTTCAAGCTGGATAAGAAAGCAGCCATGGAGGCCTTCAAGAAGCACCTGCTGAAAAAGCCTCTGCTTCCCAAGGTGTTCAAGGACGAGAACAAGATTCAGGAAATCCAGGGGATGTATGTGCCCTTCTGGCTCTTTGACGGCAAGGCCGACGCCCGCCTCCGGTTCCGGGGTACCCGGGTGCGCACCTGGAGCGACTCAGACCACATCCACACGGAGACCAGCCACTACGCCATCCTCCGGGAGGGGGATTTGAGCTTTGCGGACGTGCCGGTGGACGGCTCCACCAAAATGCCCGACGATTTGATGGAATCCATCGAGCCCTTCGACTGGAAGCAGGGGGTGGATTTCCAGACCGCCTACTTAGCCGGCTACCTGGCGGACAAATACGACCAGGATGCGGAAAAGTGCGCCCCCAGAGCCAACGAGCGCATCAAAAACAGCACCCAGGAGGCCTTCCGGGCTACCGTCAAGGGCTACAACACGGTGGTGCCGGAGCAAAGCTCCATCCATGTGGAAAAGGGCCATGTGGCCTATGCCCTTCTGCCGGTGTGGACTATGACCACCAAGTTCCGGGATGAGACCTACCTTTTCGCCATGAACGGCCAGACGGGAAAGTTCGTGGGGAACCTGCCCATTGACCCGGGCCGCTTTGCCGCCTTCTTCGCCGGCATCGCCGGAGGCGTGGCGGCTCTGAGCTACGTCCTGGGCCTGCTTACCGGACTGATTTAAGGAGGTGCCCCATGAAAAAAAGAATCACAGCCCTTCTTTTGGTGCTTGTCCTGGGCCTGTTCCTGGCCCTTCCGGCGGCAGCCTCCCAGGGAGTCAATACCTACGGCCTGGTGGATGACGGAGCGGATTTGCTTACGGCCGACCAGGAGGCACAGCTCACCGCCTACTTAAAGAGCCTGGGGGAGAAGCTGGACATCTCCCTGGTGGTGGTGACGGTGGACTCTCTGGGTGGCAAGAGCCCCAAGTCCTACGCCGACAACTACTACGACACCTATGGCTTCCTGCCGGACGGCGCTCTGTTCCTGGTGAGCATGGAGTACCGGGACTGGTGGGTGTCCACCACCGGCAAGTGCGAGGGCGAGATTTCCTCTGACAAAATCGAAGATGCGGCAGTATCCTACCTCTCCTCCGGGGACTATTACGGTGCCTTCCAGGCCTTTGCCCAGTCCTGCGAAAAGCAGATGACCCCGGCCTATTTCCTGGGAGCGGTAATCTGCATCGTCATTGGCGTGGTGGTGGCCCTCGTTGTCACCTTCACCCTGCGCTCCCAGATGAAGTCTGTCCGACCCCAGAACAGCGCCGCCAGCTACATCTGCCCCGGCAGTCTGAACGTAACCACCAGCCGGGACATTTTCCTCTACCGCACCCATACCGTAACCGCCAAGCCCAAGAGCAGCTCCGGAAGCCGCTCCGGCTCCTCCGGCCGGAGCCACGGAGGCGGCGGCGGAAAGTTCTGAATCCCAGGTGTCTGGGGGACAAACCCCCAGACACCAAAATAATTCCAAAACCGAGAAAATAGTGCTTGACAAACGGGTACTTGCTGGTTATAATAAGCGTGTTCTGTTTGAGCCGCCGGTATAGCTCAGTTGGTAGAGCAACTGATTTGTAATCAGTAGGTCGGGGGTTCGAGTCCGTCTACCGGCTCCATTCAGACAAAACACCAACTTCATATGGGGGAGTTCCCGAGTGGCCAAAGGGGACAGACTGTAAATCTGCTGCGTATCGCTTCGATGGTTCGAATCCGTCCTCCCCCACCAAAAATCGCCGATCTTCGACAGAAGATTGGCGATTTTTACTTCTTCACTATTACCTATTCACTCTTCACGAAATCCGACCCGGCGATTTTTGGAAAGTAATAAGTAATAGTGAACAGTGAATAAGTATTGCAAACCCAGCATTTCACCTCTATAATAAATTTATCAGTTTCGTGAGGTGATTTTAATGGTTGATAGTCCATTGCTTATCAAATCCAAAGCATTCGCGCTGGAAATCATTCGTGTTTGCAATGAGATTAAACGCAGCCAAAGAGAAAGTATTCTAACCAATCAGCTTGTCCGTTCCGGAACAAGCATTGGTGCGAATATCCGGGAAGCATTCTACGCGCACAGCAAAGCTGATTTTATTGCCAAGCTTCAGATTGCACTGAAGGAATGTTCCGAGAGTGAGTATTGGCTGGAACTGCTGATTGAGAGTGGCTATTATGGTGACAAAAGCATACTTGATAGATGCATAGAGATTAAGAAAATTTTGATTTCATCTATCAATACCTCTAAGAATGGAACATGAAGACATTATATATTGGATTTAGAGGAAAGAATAATACATCTTCTCAGATTGTGAATCAACTGGGTGAGGACATTTTGCTGTTAACCAATTCCTTTTCGGGTTTGGAGAAGGACATTCTTTCTATTACCGAATCTTATGATTCCATCTATATGTTTGGTGTTGACAGTTCTCTAAAAGGCACATTGAGAATTGAGAAATTTGCAGAGTTTAATGGAATTACGGTATCGTCTGTTTATGATGTCGCACAGTTGTCTAAAATAATGGATGGTTATGGTATTGTAAACAGCATTTCTAATGTACCAACCCAATACCTTTGTAATGCAGCATACTACCATATGCTTTGCATAAATAAAAATGCTGTTTTTATTCATGTTCCATCTATAAAAGGAATGAATGATGCGTTAATGGATCGGCTGCTGACACTATTTCGTAAGATACCGTTTGATACTTAACCGCTATTTTTAACAGAATCATTTTGGCCAACCTTTATTTTAGGGAAACTCTGATTAAATCGGCAAGAGCTGTCAGCGAGAGATTTTTCCTCAGACAAAAGAATGGAAAACAGCGGAATACTGTATGTATTTCCTGTTTTTCATTCTGCATGGATGGGGAAAAAGAT
>DVGG01000021.1 GCA_018712825.1 Candidatus Faecousia excrementipullorum
TGAAATTAGTTTTGCTTCGGGATAGATATAAAACGCAGGAACACAATTTTCAGCAGCTGCTGCAATTCTCGCAAACCTCTGAAATGCGTTGTGTCCTGTACCTGCTTCTGTTGTGACCTCAATCGAAAATACCGGCTCATTATCCTTTTCGACAATAAGGTCTGGGGCATCCAGATATAAAATCTTCCTAATATGATCTGGCATGGTGTGAAAATGTGTAGGGTTATTTGCATCACTTTCATACATTTTATTTTTTCTTATTATTTTCCCCTTCAAAAGGGTATGATCAATAATAAAATCTGCAAAGCTTTCTGTACTGTACCACACTCTATACATTTTCTCGTGCCTCCTTTTCTCTGATATCTCGTGCAATTAGTGAAGTAACATGATAAATCATTAGTGGAGGAACTGCGTTGCCAGTTTGTACACGCTCTTGAACAATACCTCCTTTAAATACATAACTATCCGGGAAGCTCTGAATCCTAGCTCTTTCTCGAATACTCAATCCCCGAATCTGAGTAGGGTGCCCAAACTGAAATTGAGGCCTAATACCACCAGCTAACTGAGTAGGGCTGGGCGCATCATTTCGCAAACGAATGCGCTGTTTAAATTTGGGGTACATTGGCTTTCCTGGCTCTGTATTTGCAATTTTTTTTAATACATCCGGTAAATGATTCGGAGCTACGTGGTTATACAACTTCTGTGCCGGTGCAATAGCGGTAATATTTCCCTCTCCACGCATCGTCCTCTGATATTCTGTCATTGCCGGTTTTGTATACCGATCGCAAGATTCATTACTCTCCAATTCCGGCAAATCCGAGATAGCCTCTTCAACAGTTCTGTAATTATTTACAAAAGCGCCCAAAGGAAACTCATATGGCTCAGTAAAACCTGCCCCCGAACGAACTCCAACGAATAACAAACGCTGCCGCATTTGTGGCACACCAAAGTCAGCCGCATTTAGAATACCGATTGTAACAGTATATCCCAAGCTTTCCATATATTCTTTAATACTCTTCTCAAAATGCCCCCCAGCTGTGCTTCTCATACCAGACACATTTTCAAGAATCAAATAATCAGGTTTAAATACTTTTACAAAACGCATATATTCTAAAAATAGAAAATTTCTCTCTTCCTTATCATTATGTTTGCGATTTGCTATTGAAAAACCCTGGCAAGGCACTCCACCAGTAATCAAGTGAATCTTTTTTACCCCGTTCTGTTTCAAAATCTTCTGAAGGTACTCAGGATCCACTTGTTTAATATCCCCCAAACATCCAATAGCGTTCGGATGGTTAAACATCCATGTTTCCATGGCAGGTTCTAGGTGGTCAATGCCAATAACTGACTCAAAACCCGCCCATGAAGCACCTACGGCAAATCCACCAGCTCCGCAGAAAAGATCTATCATGGCGAGTTTGCTAGAATCATGTTTAAAATGCTCGATATTTAAGTATTGAACGAAGTTGTCATGCAGGTAAGAACTTTTTTCTACCGGAACAGTATTGTCCCATACATTGGAAATCTCTTCCATTTTCATCTGCTTATTATTCATATCTATCCTTTATCCATATAACTTAAACAAGATTAACTTATCCACATTGTAAACTGGTAACTTCTTCTACGCAGATATTTACAAAGCAAATCTGCTTCTTCAATTTTTGCAAGACAAGAATTGTACAACAATTTATTTCCTCATGGTTATTTTAAATATACTTTGAAACTTGCTATCTTCAAGATGCAACTAGCATTCTACCCCCATTTTATAATGTCCTATTAATATACCATAGCCATCGTCAAATAGCAATATATAATAATATACACCGGGCATAACCGGATTGCAAAATGTTGTTAATTCAGGAAAATGAAAACATTGGGAAGAAATCCTGGGCTCCTTGTCTTCCCGGGAGAAATCCGGGGAAAATACTTGAAAAATCCCGATTTTCCTGTATAGTTATGGTTAGGAAATTTTTTGAAAAGAGGACACAAGATGGACAGACAGAAATATGACCATTTTCTGCATATCTTAAAGGAGGAGCTGGTGCCTGCCATGGGCTGCACCGAGCCCATTGCGGTTGCCTATGCGGCGGCCCTGGCGGCGGCGGAGCTGCCCGGAAGGCCGGAGCGGGTGGAGATCTGCGTCAGCAGCAACATTATTAAAAATGTAAAGAGCGTCATCGTCCCCAACACCGACGGCATGCACGGCCTGGAAGCCGCCGCTGCCGCCGGCATCGTGGCAGGAGACCCCACCAACAAGCTGCTGGTCATCTCCCAGGTGACCCCCCAGCAGAAAAAGGACATTGAGGACTATCTCAAGACCGCCCATTTTTCCGTGGAGGAGTCCCACACCGGAGAGGTGTTCGACATCTGCATCCGGCTGACTGCCGGAGCGCACACCAGCCTCTGCCGCATCGCCGGAGACCACACCAACGTGGTGCAGGTGGTACGGGACGGAGAGGTGCAGCAGGAAAAGCGCCTCCAGAAGCCGGAAATCGAGAAGCAGGCGGCGGAAATGGAGATTTGCGACATTGTGGCCTTTGCGGATGAAGTGGAAATCCCGGATGTAGCCCCCATTCTGGACAGGCAGATTACCTGCAACATGGACATCGCCCAGGAGGGACTGACGAGAAACTACGGCGCCAGAATCGGGCAGGTGCTGCTTGCCTGCCGGGAGCCTTCCGTGTATACCAAGGCCAAGGCCTATGCGGCGGCGGCCTCCGACGCCCGGATGGGCGGCTGTGAAAAGCCGGTGGTCATCAACTCCGGCTCCGGCAACCAGGGCATCACCGCCTCTGTGCCGGTGATCGTCTACGCCCGGGAGCTGGGTCTGCCCCAGGAGAAGTTGTACCGGGCCCTGGTGGTGTCCAACCTTACCACCATCCACCTAAAGCAGGGCATCGGCCCCTTATCTGCCTACTGCGGCGCCATCAGCGCCGGCTGCGGCGCTGCCGCCGGCATCACCTACCTTCTGGGGGGCGGCTATGAGCAGGTGGCCCACACGGTGGTCAACGCCATCGCCATCAACTCCGGCGTCATCTGCGACGGCGCCAAGGCCAGCTGCGCCGCAAAAATCGCCTCCGCCGTGGAGGCAGGCCTGCTGGGCATGGAGATGTACCGCCAGGGCAGCGAGTTTGTGGGGGGCGACGGCATTGTAAGCAAGGGTGTGGAGCGCACCATCCGCAACGTCTACCGCCTGGCCGCCCAGGGCATGCGGCTGACCGACTCGGAAATCATCAGCATCATGCTCTCCGACCAGCAAGACCATTGTTCCTGAAATGCCAAAGGCTCCCTGAGGGAGCCTTTGCATTTGCACCAGAAAGCTGGCACGCCGGAGGCGTGACTGAAGGATTACAGTAAGCACTCCCCCAAAGCAACAAGCCAATGTGGCAAGGTACAAGCCCCATAGCTCCCTCCGGGAGGGAGCTGGCACGGCCGGGGAGCCCCCGGTGGCCTTCGCCGTGACTGAGGGAGCCAGCGGGCGGTGCAGTTCCGTTTTGCTTTGGGGGGTGGTACTTGCTTTCGGTTGTCGATACCCATTTTTAACCTTTTCATCTGTTCTCCAATCGGCTTTCTGCAAGCGCTTGCCAGCGGGGCCTTACTTTCTTGCTCCGGCAAGAAAGTAAGGAAAGTTGTCCGGCTCAAGGGGGGAATAACTCGCTCCCGCTCGAATTATTCCCCCCTTGAGAATCCCCCGGGTGGAACCATCGGAAGATTGACCCTTCGCTTTGGCTCGGGTGGTATGTTTCAGCCTCTGCCCCCGTTTTAGATGTGTAGGATTTTGGGGCGTTTTAATCCCACGCTGTCGATTGAAAGCATGAAAAAGCCCGATATCGCACCATGGAACGATACCGGGCACAAAAAGGCTCCCTTGCTAAAGGGAGCTGGCACGCCGGAGGCGTGACTGAGGGATTCACAGTTGGCACTTCTTCAAAGTACCAACCTATGTGGAAAAGGGAAAGCTTTTTAGTGAATAGTGAATAGGGAATAGGTAAGAAGTTCCGCAGGCTTTGCCTGGGGAATCCCCCCGGTTTGGCTATGCCAAACCACCCCCCTTTGGCAAGGGGGGCTTTGGTGCGCTGCCTCGATTCCCACCCGGTAACGTCACCGGGCACTGGAGGGGCAGTAACGATTTGTAGAAGATTACCGTGCGAAATTGTCAGCGGGCACTGCCCGCAGAGAAGCGGGTGGCGTAGCCGCAGCGGCGGCAGAGGGGTTCCGGGGGATTTCCCGTCCGGAAGCCCTTTTTTAGAGCCTCTGCCCGGGGACTTCCCAGAATCTCCGAAAGCTCCTGATGAAATACATTTCCCAGGGGGATGTCCCCCTCATGGTCCAGGCAGCAGGGCACCACCGTGCCGTCCCACAGGATGCCCAGCTGGTCTTTGAGACCATAGCAGTGAATTTCTCCCGCTGTCTGGGGGGCAGACAAATCCGGCCAGTCAAATTTCTCCCCCAGCTCCAGATACGCCCGGTCTTGAAGCCTTATTCCCCGCCGCTCCTGTACCCAGGGCTTGGGGAAATAGCCCTCCAGCACCCGGAGAATCGCCGGGTTGCAGCTGTCCAGTCCGCCCCGGTTCCACAGACGGTAGCACACAATCTTCTTCCCGGCGGCTGCCTTGCCAAAAGCAAAGCAGCCCCCCAGGTAGGTGTCAAAGTCCATGGCCATGCCGCTGCCCTCAAAGGCCTGCAAGGACACATTCACCTTGTGAAGAGCCGGAGCCCCCAGAAGCACCTCCCGGAGCCGGGGTAGAAGGGTTCCGTTGGTGGTGAGAATCACCCGAAAGCCTGCCTCCCCGGCAAGCTCCAGAAACCGCCCCAATTTGGGATGGCACAGCGGCTCTCCCATAAGGTGAAAGTACAAAAAGTCCGTGTAGGGCCGAAGCTTTGGCAAAAGCCTTGCAAAATCCCCCTCCGTCATCGCCCCCAAAGGCCGGGCGGTGCCGGGGCAGAAGCTGCACCGGAGGTTGCACCGGTTGGAAATCTCCACATAAATTTTCCGAAACGGCTTCATAGGTCTCACAGCAGGGGAATCCCCGCCTCCCGGCAGGCCTTCACCGTCTCCTCATCCCAGATGCTGGACTGGACCTCCCCGATGTGGGCGCAGCCCAGCATCAGCATGCTGAGCCGGGACTGCCCGATGCCGCCGCCGATGGTGAGGGGCAGCTCATCTGCCAGCAGCATCTTGTGGAAGGGCAGGTTCCGCCGGTCGTCGCAGCCGGCCTCCTTCAGCTGGTAGTCCAAAGCGGCGGCGTCCACCCGGATGCCCATAGAGGAGATCTCCAGCTGCCGGTCCAGCACTTCGTCCCAGAAGAAAATGTCGCAGTTCAGGCTCCAGTCGTCATAGTCCGGGGCACGACCGTCGTGGGGCTTTCCGGAGCGGAGCTTGCCGCCAATCTGCATAATGCAGGCGGTGGGGTGCTCCTTTACATAGGCTCTCTCCCGTTCCGAAGAAGTCATCTCCGGGTACAGATCCTCCAGCTCCTGGGAGGTGATGAAGCTCACCTCCGGGCTTAACTTCACCCCCAGCTGGGGAAAGCGCACATGGAGCCGGTCGTTGGTGTTGCAGATGGCCCGGACGATGGAGCGGACAATCAGCTTCAGGTATTCCATGTTCCGGGTCTCCCTGGTGATGACCTTTTCCCAGTCCCACTGGTCCACATAGATGGAGTGGACGTTGTCCAGCTTTTCGTCTCTGCGGATGGCGTTCATGTCGGTGTAGAGGCCGCCGCCTACCCCGAAGTTGTACCGCTTCAATGCCAGCCGCTTCCACTTGGCCAGGGAGTGGACCACCTGCACCTGGGTTCCCACCGCCGGCACATCGAAGCTGACAGGCCGCTCGTAGCCGTTCAGGTTGTCATTCAGACCCGAGTCCTCCGTAACAAACAGAGGGGCAGACACCCGCTTCAAGTGCAGGGCCCGGGAAAACTCGTCCTGAAAGGTCTCCTTGATGTAGGCAATGGCCCGCTGGGTATCGTAGGCATCCAGGGTAGGCCGATAGCCCTGGGGAATGTAAACATGGTTCATAGGGTCACACTTCCTCTCTCCTTATTTAATAATAGTATTGTATTCAAAAAATTCACAAAATCAAGGAGAAAAAGACAGGCCCCATTTCCTTCCTTTTGGGGATTTTATCCCTTGCGAAAATGGGATTTTTTGTGTATGATATTATATTGTGCGGACGTGTATCTTCACGGGGCAGACAGAAAAATCCCATTCCCCCGGGAAGAATGTGCTTTTCCCCGGAAGATTTGGGGAAAATGCCTCTTTTCACCGGAGAAAAAGGGAAAAACTTTTCCCTCCGGTGGTTGACACTGTGATTACAATGTGTTACAATTTGGTTACACTGAAAATTGGAGTCGAGCTTATGATTGAATTTACCAATGTCGTAAAAACCTATGCGGAGGGAAACGACGCCCTCCGGGGTGTGAGTATGCAGATTGAGGACGGGGAGTTTGCCTTCCTGGTAGGCCCCTCCGGCTCCGGCAAATCCACCATTATCAAGCTGATCAACGGCGAGCTGAAGCCCACCTCCGGTGCCGTCCATGTAAACGGCTATTCCCTGGAGCGAATCCGCAAGCGTGAGATTCCGTACCTGCGCCGTACCATCGGCGTGGTGTTCCAGGATTTCCGGCTGATTGACACCAAGACCGTCTACGAGAACGTGGCCTTTGCCATGCGGGTTGTGGGTGCCAGAGAGCGGGAAATCCGGGAGCGGGTTCCCTACGTGCTGGAGCTGGTGGGCCTGGAGACCAAGGAGAAGCGCCACCCCTCTGCCCTGTCCGGCGGCGAACAGCAGCGTCTGGCCATCGCCCGGGCCCTGGTAAACAACCCCTCCACCATCATCGCCGACGAGCCCACCGGTAACTTAGACCCTGCCCGTTCCATTGAGATTATGAGCCTTTTGCAGGAGATCAACAACCTGGGCACCACGGTGCTGGTGGTTACCCACGAGCTGGAGCTGGTGGAGCGGATGCACAAGCGGGTCATCGCCATTGACGAGGGTCTGGTAATCAGCGACGGATTGGATGGAGAAGAAGAACAATGAGAAGCAATAACTTTGGGTACTTACTGAAAGAGGGCGTGAAGGGTATTTTCCTCCATGGCTTCATGTCCTTTGCCGCCGTGTGCGTGACGGTGGCCTGTCTTTTGATTGTGGGCAGCTTTACCACCGTGGCCTACAACCTGAACATCATGGTGGAGGAACTGAACAAGACCAACGAGGTGACGGTGTATGTGGACCGGAACCTGTCCGACGCCGAGGCCAAGAGCATCGACACCAAGATCAAGCGGCTGGACAACATCGCCTCCTGCGAATTTGTCTACCGGGAGGACGCCTTCGAGGACTTCAAGAACGCCAGCGACAACCCCGATGCCTTCGACGGCTTCGACACCTCCTACTTAGAGCACCGGTACATCGTGATTCTGGAGGATAACCGGCTGATGCAGGAGACCATCGACCAGCTGATGCAGATTCCCGGTATCGTGGACTACCGGGCCGCCCAGGAGCTGGCAGACGGTTTTTCCGCCATGCAGGACATTCTCCGGGTGGTGACCGTGGTGGTGACCATCGTGCTTTTGATTGTCAGCCTTTTGATTATTTCCAACACCGTAAAGCTTGCCATGTACGACCGGCGGGATGAGATTTCCATTATGAAGATGGTAGGCGCCACCAACGGCTTTATCCGCCTGCCCTTCGTGGTGGAAGGCTTCCTCTTGGGCATGACCGGCGCAGCCCTGGCCTTCTTAGTGGAGTGGCTGGCCTACGATGCGGTGGTGGACCGGATTGCCCAGGCGGACGCTCTGGATATGTTCCAGTTCGTTCCCTTTGATCAGATTGTATGGCCCCTGGTAGGGACCTTTGCCGCTGCCGGCCTGTTCGTGGGCATTGTAGGCAGCTGGACATCCATCCGGAAGTTTATGGATGTGTAAGGAGGTCTTTTTCATGAAAAAATCAATCAGCCGGCTTTTTGTGGGGCTTCTGGCCCTGGTGCTGGTGGGAAATATGCTCATCGGCGCTCACAGGCCCCAGGCAGATAACATCAGCACCCTGGAGGAGCAGATTGCAGAGCTGGAGTCCAAAAAAGAGGACCTGCAGGCCCAGCGGGATAAGCTCCAGGCAGGCCTTTCGGAGCAGAGCAGCCGGCTGGACGCCCTGATTTCCGAAAAGAGCGTGCTGGAGCAGGAGATTTTCCTGCTGGGGCAGGAAGAGGATGCCATCAACGAGCAGATTTCCGCCTATAACCTGCTGATTGCCGACAAGCAGGAGGAGCTGGACGCCGCCCAGGCAAAGCTCACCGAACTGCAGGAGCAGAACCGGGACCGGATCTGCGCCATGGAAAAGGACAACGGCCTTTCCTACTGGTCCATCCTGTTCAACGCCGGCTCCTTTGCGGAGCTTCTGGACCAGATGCGGATGATTTCCCAGATTCACCAGGGAGACCAGGCCTGCCTGGATGCCCTGGAAGCCGCATCCCGGGAAGTGGCAGAGGCAACGGCCGCCCTGACCCAGGAGCGGGAGGCGGCGGAAGCCACCCGTCAGGAGCTCACCGCCACCCAGGCAGAGCTTCAGGAAAAGCAGCAAAAGTCCATGGAAACCCTGGAAGAGCTGCTGGCACTGGGGGATGAATACCGGGAGGCCATCGAAGCCGCCGAGAGCGATATGGACTTCATTCTGGCAGAGATTGACGACAAGCAGACCCAGCTGGACTGGGAGAAGTACCAGCAGTGGCTCTCCACCTCCGTACCGGAGACCACACCCCCCACGGAAGCCCCCACCCAGAGTACCGAGCCTACTGAGGATTCGGAGCCTGACCAGACCACCGAGCCCTCCCAACCGGATAACGGCGGCTCCGAAGGCTGGGTGGTGCCTGTGGATTATGTCTACATATCCAGCCCCTTCGGCACCCGGGTGCATCCCATCACCGGTGTGGTGACCACCCACTACGGTGTGGACCTGGCGGCCTACCTGGGCAACCCCATCTATGCCACCCGCAGCGGCGTGGTGACCCAGGCCACCTACGGCGCCTCCGGCGGCTACTACGTCTACATTGACCACGGAGACGGCTTCACCTCCATCTACCTGCATATGACCCACTACATCGTCAGTGCGGGAGATTACGTGGAAGCCGGTCAGGTCATCGGCTACTGCGGCTCCACCGGAGCCTCCACCGGCCCCCACCTCCATTTCGGGCTGATTTACAACGGAGCCTATGTAGACCCCACCAAATATGTGAATCTGCACTGAGGCAGACTGTAAGGGAATTACACCAAGGAGGCAAACATGAGAAACAGAAAACGCTTGACTTCCATTATGGCGGGACTTCTGGCAGGTGTGCTGCTGCTGAGCCTGTTGGCAGGCCTCTTCACCACCACCGTGTCCGCCGCCAAATCCTCCGACGAGATTCAGGAGGAGATTGACCAGCTGGAGGCCCAGAAGGCGGAAAACGACAAGAAAATTGAGGAGCTCCAAAGCCAGCTTTCCGGCAACATGGAGGAAATGGAAGCGGTTGTGGCGGAAAAGAGCCTGATTGACCAGCAGATCACCCTGCTGTTTGAGCAAATGGACAATCTGGATGCCCAGATTCAGGCCTACGGCCAGCTGGTTGCCGATAAGCAGGAGGAGCTGGATCAGGCTCAGGCAGAACTTGACTACCTGAACGAGAAGAACCAGGAGCGGATCTGCGCCATGGAGAAGAACGGCCAGGTGTCCTACTGGTCCGTGCTGTTCCAGGCCACCAGCTTCACCGATATGCTGGACCGGATGTATATGGTGCTGCAAATCAACCAGGCGGATAAGGAAGCCCTGGCTCAGCTGGACGCCGCAGCCCGGCAGGTAGAGACTGCCAAGGCCGCCCTGGAGGCAGAGATGGCCCAGCTGGAGGAGAGCCGGCAGGAGCTGGATAAGACCCAGGCGGAGCTGGACGAAAAGCGGGCAAAGGCCGACGAGCTTCTTGCCAACCTGGTAGCCCGGGGGGAGGAGTACGCAGCCCTGGTGGAGCAGGCGGAGGAGGAATCCTACCACATGCTCCTGAGCATCATTGAAAAGCAAAACGAGCGCACCGAGGCAGAGGAGCGGGAGTATCAGGAGTGGCTGGCTGAGCAGGAACAGCAGAAGCCCCCTGCCCCTCCCTCTGACGGCGGCAGCTCCGGCGACCTGGGCGGTACCGGCAGCGCCGGAGAGGGGAACGATGTGGACGGGGTCACCTGGCTGGTGCCCATCTCCTACACCCGGTTCTCCAGCCCCTTCGGTATGCGGCTGCACCCGGTGTACGGGGACTACCGCCTCCATAACGGCGTGGATCTCAGCGCTCCCGAGGGCACGCCCATCTACGCCTCCCGGGCCGGCCAGGTCATTGTGGCCACCTACGGCGCCTCCGGCGGCAACTATGTGATGATTGACCACATGGACGGCACCTACACCACCATGTACCTGCACATGACCCGGTATGTGGTAAGCGTGGGCCAGAATGTGGCAGCTGGCGAGCTCATTGGCTACTGCGGCTCCACCGGCGTGTCCACCGGCCCCCACCTCCACTTCAGCGTGTTCAAGAACGGCGTGGCGGTGAACCCGGCAGACTACATCCCCATCTGATAAAAACATATGAAATCCCACAGCCGGGGCATAACCTGTCCCGGCTGTGGGAAATTATTCTATGAGGTGATAAATTGTGGAAAAGAACAAAAAAATCCTGAAAATTCTGGGAATCACCGCCTCTTATATTCTGGCAGTGGCCGTAGGCGGTTTTGTGAGCCTGTGCCTTGCCACCGGCTGGGTTCCCTTCTTCGGCGGTCTGGGCCCCGGCATCGGCCAGTCCAAGCTGGAGGAGCTGGAAAACATCATTTTGCAGCAGTACATCGACGGCGCAGACCCCAAGGTGCTGGAGGACGCCGCCGCAGAAGCCATGGTGAAGGCCACCGGCGACCGGTGGAGCTACTACATCCCCGCCGACCAGTACGATGCGGTGATGGATAACAAAAACAACACCTATGTGGGCATCGGCATCACCATCATGGCCACCCAGGACGGCACCGGCCTGGAGATTCTGAAGCTGGAGCCGGAGTGCCCTGCCAAGGAGGCGGGGATTCTCCCCGGTGACATTCTCACCGCCGTGGAAGGGCAGTCTGTGAAGGAGCTGGGCACCACCGGCGCCGCCGACCTCATCCAGGGAGAGCCGGGCACCTTTGTGAACGTGGAGGTGCTCCGGGAGGGAGAAACCCTGGCCTTCACCGTGGAGCGGCGGCAGATTCAGCAGCAGGTGGCAACCTATGAAATGCTCCCGGACAAGGTGGGCTATATCAAAATCGTGAACTTCAACACCAACTGCGCCAAAGATACCATCGCCGCCGTGGATGCCCTGATAGAGCAGGGGGCCGAAAGCCTGGTATTTGACGTGCGCTTCAACCCCGGCGGCTACACCTCGGAGCTGGTGGAGGTGCTGGACTACCTGCTGCCGGAAGGGCCACTGTTTCGGGGTGTGGACTACCTGGGAAATGAAACCCTGGACGAGTCGGACGCAGACTGCATTGACCTTCCCATGGCGGTGCTGGTAAACTCTGACAGCTACTCCGCCGCCGAATTCTTTGCGGCGGCTTTGCAGGAGTACGACTGGGCAACGGTGGTGGGAGAGCAGACCGTGGGGAAGAGCAACTTCCAGTACACCCTGCGGCTGAAGGACGGCTCCGCCGTGGCCCTTTCCACCGGCCACTACTTCACCCCCAACGGGGTGAACCTGACAGAGGCCGGCGGCCTGACCCCGGACGTTGTCTCGGAGGTGGACGAGGAAACCGCCGCCAAAATCTATTCTGACCTTCTGGAGCCTGAGGAAGACCCCCAGCTCCAGGACGCCCTTGCCGCCCTGAAATCCGGGAAATAACCCGAAAATCACTTGACTATGTGGGGGTTTTCCTCTATAATGAGGGAAGCTATGGAAATTTTTGATTCAGAAAGGATCTTTCAATATGGCAAAGGAATTTAAGATTACCCAACTGCGCCTGGCGGATTTGCAAAAGGAACTGACTTACCTCAAGACCACCCGGGAGCGGGAAATTGCGGCTATGATTGCCGAAGCCCGGTCCTACGGCGACTTGTCGGAAAACTCCGAGTACGATGCCGCCAAGAACGAGCAGGCAAAGCTCTACGGACGGATTGCAGAGATTGAGGACATTCTGGCTCACGCCGTCATCATCGAGGACGAGAACGAGGCCTCCGGCCGGGTAGGTCTGGGCTGTTCCGTCACCGTCCGCAACCCGGAGACCGGCGAGGAGACCACCTACCGGATCACCGGCTCCCAGGAAGCCGACCCCATGGCATACAAGATTTCCGACGACTCCCCCTTCGGCCGTGCCGTGGTGGGCAAGGTGCCCGGGGAATCCTTCCGGGTGAACGCCCCCTCCGGCTCCTACGAGATGGTGGTTGTCAACGTGACCCGGGAGGGCTGAGCATGGCAAAGTTTGTACCCCAGGAGGAGATTCCCGTCAGCGACCAGGTGCGGATTCGCCGGGAGAAGCTGGAAAATCTCCGCCGGGAGGGCTTCGACCCCTTCCAGGAGACCAAGTATGAGATTACCGCCACCTCCCAGGAAATCAAGGACAACTTCGATGCCCTGGAGGGCAAGACCGTTTCCCTGGCCGGCCGCCTCATGAGCAAGCGGGGCATGGGCAAGGTGCTTTTCTGCGATTTGCAGGACAGCGCCGGCAGAATCCAGCTCTATGTGAAGATTGACGAGATGGAGGAAGCCTCCTTCAACCGGTTCAAGAAGAACGACATCGGCGATGTGGTGGGTGTCACCGGCGACGTGTTCCGCACCCAGCGGGGCGAGATCTCCGTCCGGGCCCACCAGATTACCCTTCTGAGCAAGGCACTTCTCCCTCTGCCGGAGAAGTTCCACGGCCTGACTGACCGGGAGACCCGGTATCGTCAGCGTTATGTTGACCTGATTGTAAACCCCGAGGTGAAGGACACCTTCGTAAAGCGGAGCCTGATTCTCCGGGAGCTGCGGAGCTTCCTGGACGGCAAGGGCTTTTTGGAGGTGGACACCCCCATCCTCACCCCCTTTGAAATCGGCGCCTCCGCCCGTCCCTTCCTCACCCACCACAACACCCTGGACATGGACATGGTGCTCCGGATTGAGACCGAGCTGTACCTGAAGCGGCTGGTGGTAGGCGGCATGGACCGGGTGTACGAGGTTGGCCGTATCTTCCGGAATGAGGGCATGGACCCCAAGCACAACCCGGAGTTTACCACCATTGAGCTCTACCAGGCCTACACCGACTACCACGGCATGATGGACTTGGTGGAGGAGATGATGAAGACCGTGGCCCTGAAGGTCTGCGGCAGCCTCACCATCCCCTACCAGGGTAAGGAAATCGACCTGAGCCACTGGGAGCGGATGACCATGGTGGAGGCCGTCAAGAAGTACTCCGGGGTGGACTTCGACGCCATCACCTCCGACCAGGAGGCCATCGAGGCCGCCAAGGCCCACAAGGTGGCCCTGCCGGAGATTCCCACCAAGGGTGCCATTTTGGCAGAGTTCTTCGACGCCTTCGTAGAGGAGCAGCTGATTCAGCCCACCTTCATCTACGATTACCCGGTGGAGAACAGCCCCCTGGCCAAGCGGAAGCCGGAAAACCCCGCTTATACCGAGCGGTTTGAATACTTCATCAACGCCACGGAGTTCGGCAACGCCTTCTCCGAGCTGAACGACCCCATCGACCAGAAGGGCCGGTTCGAGAAGCAGGTGGCAGACCGGAAAGCCCTGGACCCCACCAGCCGTGCCCAGGTGGACTACGACTACATCACCGCTCTGGAGTACGGCCTGCCCCCCACGGGCGGTCTGGGCTTCGGCGTAGACCGGCTGGTGATGCTCCTGACGAACTCCGCCTCCATCCGGGACGTGCTCCTGTTCCCCACCATGAAGCCCACCGCCGAGGAAATCTCCCGGAACAAGGCCGCCAAGGGTGAGGAGGCAGCCCCCGCAGCCCCCAGCGAGGCACCTGTCATCTCTGAGGCTCCCATTGACTTCTCCCAGGTGGAGATTGAGCCGCTGTTCGCCGACATGGTGGACTTTGAAACCTTCTCCAAGTCCGACTTCCGGGCAGTGAAGGTCAAGGCCTGCGAGGCGGTTAAGAAGTCCAATAAGCTTCTGAGGTTCACCCTGGACGACGGCACCGGCACCGACCGGATCATCCTCAGCGGCATCCACGAGTATTACGAGCCGGAGGAGCTGGTGGGCAAGACCTGCATCGCCATCGTAAATCTTCCCCCCCGGAAGATGATGGGCATTGATTCCTGCGGCATGCTCATTTCCGCCGTCCACCAGGAGGCCGGAGCCGAAAAGCTCCACCTGCTGATGGTAGACCCCCACATCCCCGCCGGCGCAAAGCTGTATTAAGCTAAAAGGGCAGTCCTCCACAGGGACTGCCCTTTTTGTAACGAGGTGAACACTATGAAACTGTTGGAAGTGAAAGAAAACAAAAAAGCCTTTCTGGATTTGCTCCTTCTGGCGGACGAGGAGGAGCATATGGTGGACCGCTATCTGGAAAAGGGCACCATGTATCTATTGGCAGAGGATGGGGTCAAGGGAGAATGTGTGGTTCTGGATGTGGGAGACGGCACCCTGGAAATCAAGAACATCGCCGTAGCCCCCGCCTTTCACCGGAAGGGCTACGGCAAGGCCATGATAGACTTGCTGGAACAGAAATACCGGGGACAATACACCCGCCTCCAGGTAGGCACCGGAGACAGCCCCGCCACCCTGGGCTTCTACAAAGCCTGCGGCTTTACCCCCTCCCATACCGTCCCCAATTTCTTCACAGACAATTACTCCCACCCCATCTATGACGGCGGCGTACTGCTGCGGGATATGATTTATCTTCAAAAGCCCCTATCATCCAAGGCTCCCGGCCTGTGGGAGCTGGCGCCGGAGGCGTGACTGAGACCAACTATAACAAGTCAAGCAGAAATTTGCGGATAAAAAAGTGAATAAGGTGTATTCTTTTTCAAAAGGGAATAAAGGATTCTCACCAATTTCTTGGCAATATGAGAACAAATCACGTTGTAATGTTTCCCTTCAGAGAGCTTCTTTTGGTAGTAGATGGCGATATTGGGATTGTGGACAATGGTGCTTCTGGCGGCCATGAGGAGGGCCCAGCGCAGCTGGGGGGAGCCTCGCTTGACCATGGTGCCGGAGGCCGGGGTGTACTTGCCGGACTGGTATATGCTGGGGTCAAGGCCGGCAAAGGCCAGGACTTTCTCCGGGGTTGCAAACCTTGTCACATCCCCCAGCTCCGCCAGAATCATGGCTCCCAGCACCAGACCGATTCCCGGAATGGTGGTAATGGGAGAATCTATCTCATTCATAATCTCCCGGATGGCCGCCTCATATCGCCGGATATAGGCTGTGTTCAATTCTATCTGGTCAAGGTAGTATTGCATTTCCAGCGCCTTGGTTTCCGAATGGCAGCCTACAGAGTTCTTCGCCAAATCTATGAGCATGGCAGCCTTCTCCTCCCCCAGGCGGTGTCTGGAGGCCTCCGAAAGGATTTTGGCAACAGCCGTCTTCCTGGCAGCAGAGAGCTTCTTTGCCGTGGGATATTTCCGCAGGATGGCAATGGCAGCTACGCCAAATACATCCGAAAAAGCGGTGTGAAATTCCGGAAATACCTGCACAAGCAGTGCTTTCAGCTGAGTTTTCGCCTTGGAGCAGGCTCCTACCACAGAAAATCTTGCTCTGGTTAGTGACTTTAGCTCCGAGATGTGGTATGATATCTGCGGATCGGGGTCTGGAAGCTCCCGTGCAAGGTAGGATGCCAGGAAACTGGCGTCGGACTTATCTGTTTTTGTTTTTCTTAGAGTGGTTGCTTGAATGCTCTTTTTAATGAGCAGGGGATTGAAGGTACGAATTTCATACCCATTACGCCTGAGAAAATCACGCAGATTGTCGCCGTAAATGCCGGTGCTTTCCAGCCCGATCTTTGTTTGTTCCGGTTCTGCGTATTTCTTGCAGGCGGCCAGGAGGGATATGAAGCCGTCCCTGGTGTTGGAAAAGGAAAAGGATTCCAATTTTTTGTTGTGTTCCCCCAGAATACAGCAGTCATGCTTTTCCGAAGCGATGTCGATTCCCACATAGATCATGATGTATACCTCATTTCGTGACTTGCGTTGTGATTCCACATTCGCCTTGCGTAGTAACCTTGATAGATATCAAACGTCCAAGCGTTATCCAACTCATTAACTCTCAAGCAAGACGTTGTGGGTGTAGCCTCAGTCAACCAGTCTGCAAGCAGCTGTAAGGGATTCAATCCACTCCACAACGCTTACTTGAGTATACACCACTTATTCACTTTTTTCGCCCCTCTTATTATACAAGGGATTCACAGCAGGCACTTCCCCAAAAGCACAAACCAATGTGGAAACCTGCGACCCTCGGAATCCCCCCGGTTTGGCTTCGCCAAACCACCCCCCTTTGACAAGGGGGGCTTTGGCTGGGATGGTGCCCCATTCCTCCCATATTCTCCCGAAAAGAGATTGCCTTTTTGTCCGCTGTGGGGTATGCTGGTGTCAGAAAAACCAGGAGGTGTCATCCATGAACCCACACATCACCGGAAAACTGATTGCACAAAAACGAAAAGAAAAGAATCTGACCCAGGAGCAGCTGGGGGAGCTTCTCCATGTGTCCAACAAGACCGTTTCCAAATGGGAAACCGGCAGGTGTATGCCCGACTACACCCTGGTGGGCAGATTGTGCCGGGAGCTGGACATCACACCGGCCCAGCTTCTCACCGGGGAGGAACAGGCGGACGGCCCCGGTGAGGCGCAGCTTCTGGAGCTCCTTCGCCGCACCCAGGCCCTGGAAAAACAGCGCACAGGACTTTTTGGACTGGTGCTGATTGTGATGGGCATTTCCCTTATGACCGTCTCCCAGAATCTGGGAGGCTCCGACTTCCGGGATTTTCTCTCCGGCCTGATTCTGGGCCTGTCCGTGGGAGAAATGCTTGTGGGAATCTACCTCACCGCCCGGGCTTATCTGGGACAATAAGAGGCCTTCCCTGGACTGCCGCTGCTTTACCGGGTCAGCTGACTGCACAAGCGGCACAGAGCTTCCGTGTCGGCACGGTAAGCCTCACCGCCCATCCACATCTGCCCCTCCTGGCTCAGATAGAGGCTCACCTCCCCGGTGGAGATGTAATACCAGGTGTCCGGCATCGTCCGGGGCCGGAGGGTGTGGGAATACCGGAGGGCTTCCAGCCCCTCCTGAAGGGCGGAAAATTCCCCGTCCGTGGGAAAAATTGTCCTGGAAACCGCCTCTCCCGTGGGAAAGGCGGTATAATTTTCCAACGTCACGCCTTCTTCCATCCGCACCACCGTGATGGCCGCCTCCACAGGGGGCAGGGAATGTTCCCAGGTAAAGTAAATGCCAAGCCCGGTGCAAAGGAGCAGCGCCGCCCCCAGGCACAGCCATTTGATTATATTTCTTTTCACAAAAAGACCTCCTTTTTGGAAAAGTATAGCGGCTCTGTGTAAAATCCGAAAGCAAATCTTTGTAAAAAGTGGGGCAAGCCGCCGCCCCGGGGAAAAATTCCCATTCTTCCGGCGGTTTTTCCCCACTTCCCTCTTGTAAAAAATGGATTTTTGCCGTATACTAAGGTAATACCGTAACGGCAAGAAAGGGATACTATCATGGAACTGATTTCTGTTCGTGCACTTTTCAAGGACACCGATGCCTACACAGGCAAGAAGGTGACGGTTGGCGGCTGGGTGCGCTCCATCCGGGCAAGCAAGCAATTCGGCTTCATCGTCCTGAACGACGGCACCTATTTCACCCCTGTGCAGGTGGTCTACCACGACACCATGGGCAATTTCCAGGAGATTTCCAAGACCAATGTGGGCGCGGCCCTGATTGTGGAGGGCACCCTGGTTGCCACTCCCGAGGCCAAGCAGCCCTTTGAGATTCAGGCGGAGACCGTCACCGTGGAGGGTGCTTCCACCTCTGACTACCCCCTGCAGAAGAAGCGCCACACCCTGGAGTTTTTGCGGACCATGACCCACCTGCGGCCCCGGACCAACACCTTCCAGGCGGTTTTCCGGGTGCGGAGCCTCATCGCCTACGCCATCCACCAGTTCTTCCAGGAGCGGGACTTCGTGTATGTCCACACCCCCCTCATCACCGGCTCCGACTGTGAGGGTGCCGGCGAGATGTTCCAGGTGACCACTCTGGACCTGGCCAACGTCCCCAAGACCGAGGACGGGAAGGTGGACTTCTCCCAGGACTTCTACGGCAAGCCCACCAACCTCACCGTGTCCGGCCAGCTCAACGGCGAGACCTTCGCCATGGCCTTCAAGAACATCTACACCTTCGGCCCCACCTTCCGGGCGGAAAACTCCAACACCACCCGCCACGCTGCGGAGTTCTGGATGATCGAGCCGGAGATTGCCTTTGCCGACCTGGGCGACGATATGCGTCTGGCGGAGGACATGATCAAGTATATCATCGCCTACGTGCTGGAGCACGCCCCTGAGGAGATGGCCTTCTTCAACCAGTTTGTGGATAAGGGCCTGCTGGAGCGGCTGAACCATGTGCTCAGCTCCGACTTCGGTCATGTGACCTACACGGAAGCCATTGAGATTCTGGAGAAGCACAACGACCAGTTCGCCTTCCCGGTGCACTGGGGCAGCGACCTGCAGACCGAGCACGAGCGGTATCTGACGGAAGTGGTATTCAAGAAGCCGGTGTTCGTCACCGACTACCCCAAGGAGATCAAGGCCTTCTATATGAAGCTGAACCCCGACGGCAAGACCGTGGCCGCCATGGACTGCCTGGTGCCGGGCATCGGCGAGATTATCGGCGGCAGCCAGCGTGAGGATGACTATGAAATCCTCAAAAACCGCATTGAGGAGCTGGGCATGAAGCCGGAGGATTACGACTTCTACCTGGATCTGCGGAAGTACGGCTCCGCCCGCCACGCCGGCTTCGGCCTGGGCTTCGAGCGCTGCGTCATGTACCTCACCGGCATGGCCAACATCCGGGACGTCCTCCCCTTCCCCAGAACCGTAGGCAACTGCGATTTATAAGGAATCTCTGAACAAATCGTCTGCGGCTGGAAAGCTTATCTTTTTCGCCAGCCATGCAGAATGAAAAACAGGAAATACATACAGTATTCCCCTGTTTTCCATTCTTTTGTCTGACAAAAAATCTCTCGCTG
>DVGG01000022.1 GCA_018712825.1 Candidatus Faecousia excrementipullorum
CGGATCTTTTTCGCCATCCACGCAGAATGAAAAACAGGAAATACATACAGTATTCCACTGTTTTCCATTCTTTTGTCTGACGAAAAATCTCACGCTGCCAGCTCTTGCCAATTTATTCAGAGCTTCCCTAATAGAATCAGGAGGTATATGTATGAACCCCAAAATGAAGAATATCCCTCAGGCTCAGGTGCTTGACCTGAAGGAGCAGATTGCCTATCAGCCGGGGCAGGTGGTGAGCAAGACCCTGGCTCAGAACAGCGCCCTGAGCATTACCCTGTTCTCCTTTGCCAAGGGGGAGGAAATCAGCACCCATGAATCCGGCGGGGATGCCTTCGTCACCTGCCTGGACGGGGTGGGGAGAATCACCATCGATGGGGAGGACTATCTTCTCCGGGAGGGCCAGTCCATTGTCATGCCTGCAGGACACCCCCACGCCGTGTACGGCCAGGAGGCTTTCAAGATGCTGCTGGTGGTTGTATTTTGAAAAAGGAGTGTAAAGATGAAAGCGATTGTAGATAAGGACACCTGCATCGGCTGCGGCCTTTGCTGCGGCGTTTGCCCGGAGGTGTTCTCCATGGACGACGAGGACAAGGCGGAGGCCAATGCCTTTGCAGAAGAAAGCAACAAGAGCCAGGTACAGGAGGCCATTGACGGCTGCCCTGTGGAGGCCATTTCCTGGGAGGATTAAAATGGAAAATCAGATGTTTTGTTATCAGTGTCAGGAGACTGCCGGGTGCACCGGCTGCACCCGGGTGGGTGTGTGCGGAAAGACCCCGGATGTGGCCGCCATGCAGGATCTTCTGGTGTATGCGACCCGGGGACTGGCCGCCGTGGCGGTGGCTCTGGGCCGGGAGGGGCAGGAGGTGTCCCCGGCGGTGAACCGCACCATCACCCAGAACCTGTTTGCCACCATCACCAACGCCAATTTTGACAAAGCCCGCATTGAGGGCCGGATTGCCGCCACTCTGGAGGAGAAGAAAGCCCTCCTTGACCGCCTTTCCCACAAGGACAACCTGCCGGAGGCGGCTCTGTGGGACGGCTCCGGGGACTGGGCAGCCAAGGCAAAGACTGTGGGGGTGCTGTCCACGGAAAACGAGGACATTCGTTCCCTCCGGGAGCTGATCACCTACGGCCTGAAGGGTCTTTCCGCCTACACCAAGCACGCCAATGTGCTGCTTCAGGAGGACCGAGAGCTGGAGGCCTTTTTGCAGCGGGCTCTGGCTGCCACCCTGGATGACACCCTGGGGGTAAAGGACCTGGTGGCCCTGACTCTGGAAACCGGCAAGTACGGCGTGTCTGCCATGGCCCTTCTGGACAAGGCCAACACCTCTGCCTACGGCAACCCGGAAATCAGCCGGGTGAAGCTGGGGGTGGGGAAGAACCCCGGCATTCTGGTGTCCGGCCACGATCTGCGGGATCTGGAGATGCTCCTGGAGCAGACCCAGGGCACCGGGGTGGATGTGTATACCCACTCGGAGATGCTCCCGGCTCACTACTACCCGGCCTTCAAGAAGTACCCCAACTTCGTGGGCAACTACGGCAACGCCTGGTGGAAGCAGAAGGAGGAGTTTGAGGCCTTCCGGGGCCCCATCCTCATGACCACCAACTGCATCGTGCCCCCCAAGGACAGCTACAAAGACCGGCTCTACACCACCGGTGCCGCAGGCTTCTCCGGCTGCAAGCACATCCCCGGGGAAATCGGGGAGAAGAAGGACTTTTCCCGGATCATCGCCCAGGCCAAGACCTGCCAGCCTCCTAAGGAACTGGAGTCCGGGGAGATTGTGGGCGGCTTTGCCCATGAGCAGGTCTTTGCTCTGGCGGACAAGGTGGTGCAGGCGGTAAAGAGCGGCGCCATCCGGAAATTCGTGGTGATGGCAGGCTGCGACGGCCGGGCCAAGAGCCGGGATTATTACCGGGCCTTTGCAGAGGCTCTGCCCCGGGATACGGTGATTCTCACCGCCGGCTGCGCCAAGTACCGGTACAACAAGCTGAACCTGGGAGATATCGGCGGCATTCCCCGGGTGCTGGACGCCGGGCAGTGCAACGACTCCTACTCCCTGGCAGTCATTGCCCTGAAGCTGAAGGAGATTTTCGGCCTTGCAGACATCAACGACCTGCCCATCGTGTATAACATCGCCTGGTACGAGCAAAAAGCGGTGATTGTGCTGCTGGCCCTACTGTACCTGGGGGTGAAGAACATCCACCTGGGCCCCACCCTGCCTGCCTTCCTCAGCCCCAATGTGGCAAAGGTACTGGTGGAGAATTTCGGCATTGCCGGCATTACCACCGTGGAAGAGGACATGCAGCTGTTCTTCGGCGCATAAGGGAACCTCTGAATAAATCGTCTGCGGCTGAACAGCGGATCTTTTTCCCCATCCATGCAGAATGGAAAACAGGAAATACAAGAAGTATTCCCCTGTTTTCCATTCTTTTGTCTGAGGAAAAATCTCTCGCTGTCAGCTCTTGCCGATTTAATCAGAGCTTCCTAAGAAAAAGCCCATTCTCTGGATTTTTCCGGAGAATGGGCTTTTTGGTGCATCAGGGGTTCAGGGAGAAGGTGTACCAGGCGGAGGGGTCGTCGTAATTCTCGTTGGGAACCCACACCATGGTTTTGTCTGTCAGGTTGTAGATGGCACTGTGGACGGTGCAGCCGTTGCCGTCGTCGTTGTCCCAGGTTCTCCGGCCCACGGCGGCCAGCACATCCATGGCGGCGCTTTCATCGGCTACCACGCCATTGGTCTGGGAGAGAATCTCGTAAATCTTTTCGTACCGGTCGTAGCCCTTCTTCTCCTCCGGGGCGCAGCCATCGTAGTAGCCGGGGGTGAGGACGAAGTTGGTAATCACCTGGTAGTCTGTGGAGCCTTCCAGCTCCCCTACATAGGCATCGTCGTCGTTGTAAATCACCTTCAGCTCCCGGGCGGTGCCGTCATTGTCCGTGGCGTCGGTGCCGGTCACCCACTCCAAAATGGCGCTTTTGCCGGTGGCGTCGGCTACCATGTAGTGATAGGAGGTGATGGCGGAGTCGTGGAGGTCATAGCTTCTCGCAATTTCCACCGCCTCTTCCACGGAGTCTGCGTAGTCCAGAATCAGCCGCAGGAGCGTGGTGGAGGTGAAGTCCGGCTTGTCGGTGTTCTGGTCGGTGGCCACGGTCTGCGCACCGCCCTGGTAGGTCATGAAAATGCCGCAGCTGACACCGGCGTCGTTGATGCCGTCCAGAGGGGCATAGGGAGCAGCCAGGCAGGTAACATAATCCATAAGGCCTCCCAGGTCGCTGTTCACATCAATGCCCAGGAATTGCAGGTCAACGGTGGAAATGCTGGCGTGGCGGCCCGCATTCTTCTCGGTGAACACCAGGCAGGTGTTGGTCTTGGAGAAATCGTAGTTTCTGCCGAAGAGCACATCCCCATCGGGAGTCTGGGCGGTGAAGGCGGAGCAGCCGATCTCCGGGCTTTCCAGTCCCATGTCAATGAGACCCTTGGTGATGTTGCCGGTGATGAAGGCAATCAGCTCGGCGTCACTGGACACGCCCCCCTGGGCCACAAAGTCATCCAGGTAGAAGTCCCCGTGGACCTGCATGGTATACACGGAGCCGTCCTGGTGGTCGTCGTTGCGGGTGCGGAGCTGGGTGATGGAGAAGGCGGTGGCCAGCTCGTTGTGGAAGATTGCGTAGACGGCAATGCCCAGAATCAGCACCAAAGCAACCAGGGTAATACCGATTCCCAGCAGGATTTTGCCCCACCGGGGCATGGTTTTGGTTTTCATAGAAACACTCCTTATCTTAAAAACAGCCGAACCAGCTTCCGGTTCAGGCCTTTTTTGTATGGCTGGTACCGCATGGGCAGATCCAGCCAGGTCTTCTTATCCACAATGGCCTTTTGATGGGATAAGGCGGCAAAGCCAGCCTTGCCGTGATAGCTGCCCATGCCGCTTTCTCCCACGCCCCCAAAGGGCAGGTGGCTGGTAGCCAGATGGATGATGGTATCGTTGATACAGCCGCCGCCGAAGTCCAGCCGGGCGGAAACCTCCCGGATGCGCTGTCTGTTCCGGGAGAACAGGTAGAGAGCCAGGGGCTTGGGGCGGCTTAGAAGCTGGGTGTAGACCGCTTCCAAGTCCCGGTAGGTAAGGATAGGCAGGATGGGGCCGAAAATCTCCTCCTGCATTACCGGGTCCTCCCAGGTGACCTGGGTCATCACCGTGGGGGCGATTTGTTGGGATTCTGCCAGGCTTTCTCCGCCTATGACGGTCTTTTGGGGGTCTAAAAGGCCCAGAAGCCGGGTGAAGTGCTTTTCGTTGATGATTTTTCCGTAGTTGGGGTTATCCAGGGGATTTTCCCCGAACTGCTTTGTAATCTCCTGTTTCAGGGCCTCCACCAGCCGGGGCAGCACCTTTTCCTGGCACAGGATGAAGTCCGGGGCCACGCAGGTCTGGCCGCAGTTGAGGAATTTTCCGAACACAATCCGCCGGGCGGCAAGGGAAATGGGGGCGGTATCGTCCACGATGCAGGGACTCTTTCCGCCCAATTCCAGCACCACCGGGGTCAGGTGCTCTGCCGCCTTCCGCAGCACCTCCTTGCCTACGGACTGGCTGCCGGTGAAGAAGATGAAGTCAAACTTCTCCTGAAGCAGGGCTGCGTTTTCTGCCCGGCCGCCGGTAATCACCGTCACCAGCTCCGGAGGGAAGCAGGCGGCAATCAGTTCCCCAATCACCTTTGCGGTGTGGGGGGCGTAGGCGCTGGGCTTGACCATGGCGGTGTTACCGGCGGCGATGGCGGCAGCCAGAGGCTCCAAGGTAAGAAGGAATGGATAATTCCAGGGGCTCATAATCAGGGTGTTGCCGTAGGGGGCGGGCTTGCGGTAGCTCCGGGCGGCAAACTGGGCAAGGGGTGTGGGGACGGTTTTCTCCCGGGCAAGCCCTCTTGTGTGGCGGAGGAAATAGGAGATTTCCGAGAGGGTCAGACCCACCTCGCACATATAGCTTTCATAATCGCTTTTTCCCAAATCCTGGGCAAGGGCCTGGCAGATGGCATCTTCCCGGCTCTGGATTTCCCGGTAGAGCCGCCGGAGCATTTCCAGGCGGAAGTCAACAGAAAAGGTATTTCCTCCCTGGAAATAGGCTTTTTGCCTTTGTAATTGTTCCGAAATGTTCATGCTTTCCTCCTGTCTGATACCTGGCGGTAAAAGGTTTCCAGCTCCCGGGCGGTCATAAGCTTTGGCACCGGGTAGAGAGGATTTGCCTCCCGGGCGGCGTGGCGGGCCATCCGGGGGATGTCTCCGGGCTGGATATTTGGCAGGGTCTGGGGAATCCCCAGCTGCCGGTTCAGGTTCTCAACCGCCTGAATAAAGGCAGCCGCTCCTTCTTTGTGGCTTTGGGTTTTCTCTGCCACCCCGGCGGCGATGCCCAGATCGTGAAGCTTTTTGGCAGCGGAGGCGCCGTAGCTTTTCAGCACGATAGGCAGCAGCACCGCGTTGGCAAGGCCGTGGGGGGTGTTGTACTGACCGCCTAAGGAGTGGGCCACGGCGTGGACATAGCCTACGTAGGAACGGGAGAAGGCCACCCCTGCCATGTAGGCGGCTTTCAGCATGGCCTCCCGGGCATCGGCGTTTTCCGGCAGGGCGTAGGCGGTCTGGATGTTCTCAAAAATCAGCTTTGCGGACTGGATTGCCAGAGAACGGGTGCGTTTTGTGGTAGAGCCGCCGATGTAAGCCTCCACGCTGTGGGTCAGGGCGTCCATGCCGGTGGTGGCGGTAAGGTGGGGCGGCAGGGAATAGGTCATTTTGGGGTCCAGCACTGCCACCCGGGGAATGAGGGTAAAGTCATTCATGGTGTATTTATGCTTTGCCTTCCGGTCGGTGATGACGGCGGTGAGGGTGGCTTCGCTGCCTGTACCGGCGGTGGTGGGGATGGCAATGAGGAGGGGAATCCGCCGCAGAACCTTCAGAAGGCCTTTCATCTGGGAAAGGGACTTCTTAGGGTAGGCGATGCAGGCACCTACACCCTTGGCGCAGTCCATGGAGGAGCCGCCTCCGAAGGCGATGAGAGCCTGGCAGTTATTTTCTATGTAGAGGGCCTTGGCCTCCGCCACGTTGTCCGTGGTGGGGTTGGGGCAGGTTTGGTCGTAGACGGAGCAATGAATCCCCGCCTGTTCCAGAAGGGAGATGAGGGGGGCAGGAATCCCCTGGCGGAACACCCCCGGGTCTGTCACCAGCAGCACCGAGGTGATCTGCTTCTTTTGCAGCAGGGGAATCACGTCCGCTACCCTATGGAGAATCTCCGGCTCCCGGTAGGGGAGAATCGGAATTGCCAGCCGGAAGGCAAATTGCACCCCCCGACAGAGTATTTTTTCCGGCAGCAGCATAGAACCGCTCCTTCCTGATAATGTTGACAGGTAAACCAAAAGGGATTATACCCACCGATTGTTGATTTGTCAACAAAAATCTTTGCGCCGGGGTGCCCCCGGTGTCAATTTCGCACGCCGGGGTGCCCCCGGTGGCAATGCGCACGGTAATCTTCAGCAAATCGTTACTGCCCCTCCAGTGCCCGGTAACGTTACCGAGCAAAATGGGGAGCGAAAACATGGGCACCATGCACGTACTGACAGCGGTGGCACACCGCCCCGCCCGGTATCGGCGGCTTGTCCGCCGAACTTATTCACTATTCACTCTTCACTATTCACTAAAAACGCCCGGTATCGATGCTGCCTCCAAAGGCTCCCTTGCGAAAGGGAGCTGGTACCACAGGCATCTGAGGGATTCACAGTTGGCACTTCCAGAAAGAATGGGCCTATGTGGAAACCTGCAAGCCTGTGGAATCCCCCCGGTTTTGCCAGAGGCAAAACCACCCCCCTTTGGCAAGGGGGGCTTTGGGCTAGTCCCGATTTTGCACCCATATCATCTCGTTGTTGAAGTACCCGCCGTCAATTTACGGCTTCCTTTTGTAGCTATGGTTTAAGATTGTTCGGACTGGGGAAAAATGGAAAGGATGGGTTTGGGGGAAAAGAAAACGCCTCCCAGAAGGGAGGCGTTTTTGAAAGTGAATCAGCCGGCCAGAATCTCGGCCTTGATCACATAGGGGGTGTCCCGCAGGAGCCGCAGAAGCTCCTCCAGCTGCACCGTCAGATCAATGGTCTCGGCGGAGATGGTCACCACGGCGCAGCCGTTGGTGGGGACGATGGAGTTGATGGTCATAAGGTTTGCGTGATAGTCGGCAAAGATGGAGAGAATCCCCGAAAGAACACCCGGCTCATCCTGCAAAATCAGCTGGAAGGTAATAATCCGACCGGTCATCATACTCTGAAAGGGGAGCACGGAATCCCGGTATTTATAAAAGGCGCTGCGGCTGATGTTGGTCATCCGGGTGGCCTCGTTGACAGTGGTGGCTTCCCCGGTGGAGAGCAGGCGCTTGGCCTCGGCAACCTTGAGGAAGACCTCCGGCAAGGCGCTGGCTTCTACAATATAGTATTTAGGTGAATTTGCCATTGTGGACCTCCTGTGTCCTGGAAATGGGAAAATATTGCTATAACCGTGATAATTATACAGCAAAGGAAACAAAATTTCAAGTGTGGATGCAAAATCTTTGGAAAATAGGAGGAAAACATGGAAAAGCAGCTGCGGGGAATCTGGATTGCCGGGGCGGTTTTGCTGGGACTTTTCCTGTGTACCCGGTATCTTCTGGTGCTGGTTAAGCCCTTCCTGGCGGGGCTTTTGCTGGCCCTGGCGGCAGAGCCGGGGGTTCGGCTTCTGGATAAGCGGTGCCGTCTGGGCAGGTGCTGGGGGGCAGGCGTCGGGGTGACCCTGACCCTTCTGCTGGCCGGGGGAATCCTGGCCGCCTTGCTTACCTGGGGGGTGCAGGAGCTGGGGAAGCTGGGGGCGCTGCTGCCCCAGATGGGCCAGCAGGTGCAGCAGGGTCTGGGCAGCCTGCGGGTGTGGGTGATTGCGCTGACCCGGGAGGCTCCCCAGGGGGTGCAGCAGATGGTGCAGCGGACGGTGGACAAGAGCTTTGCCAGCGGGGAGATGCTTCTGGAGCAGGTGATTACCAAAGCCCCCCAGTGGGCGGCGTCTTTCCTGGGGGGTGTGCCCGACGGTCTGCTGACGGTGGGCACGGCCCTGCTGTCCGCTTACCTCATCTCCGCCCGGCTGCCCCGGATGAAGGCAGCCCTTCACCGCCGGATTCCTCAGGCGTGGCAGGAGCGGTATATCCCCGCCTGGAACCGGGGGAAGAAGGCGGCAGGGGCCTGGTTCAAGGCTCAGGGGAAGCTGATGCTGGTGACCTGGGGGATTGTGACGGTGGGGTTTTTCCTGCTGAAAATCTCTCCGGCGCCTCTGTGGGCCCTGGGGGTGGCGGTGGTGGATGCCCTGCCGGTGCTGGGCTCCGGGACGGTGCTCATCCCCTGGACGCTGCTCCTGCTGATTCAGGGGCAGTATGGCCAGGCCCTGGGAATGGGCCTTGTGTATCTGGCGGCGGTGGTGGTTCGGTCGGTGCTGGAGCCCCGGCTGGTGGGGCGGCAGCTGGGGCTTGACCCCCTGGTGACCCTGGCGGCCTTCTACGCCGGCTACCGCCTGTGGGGGATTCTGGGGATGATCCTGGCCCCCATCTGCGCCGCCGCCGCCCGCAGCTTCTTTGCGGAGACGGAAAGCTGAGAAGCCTTGTTTCTTCCTCATGCAGAAGGCTTCCGTTTATACCTCTCGACGGTCGGGAGCTATGGGCTGCTGCGTTTCCACATGGGTTGGTGCTTTGGGGAAGTGCCTGCTGTGAATCCCTCAGTCACGCCTCCGGCGTGCCAGCTCCCTTTCACAAGGGAGCCTTGGGTGCAGTGCCGATACCGGGCGTTTTTAGTGAATAGTGAAGAGTGAATAGTGAATAAGTTCGGCGGACAAGCCGCCGATACCGGGCGGGTCAGGGAAGTAACGATATGCAAAAAGCTATCGTGCGAAATTGGCGGCGGGCACTGCCCGCCCGGAGATTTTTTTCCACTTGGTGTATTGTGAAACCGGCGCAGGTTTGGTATAATAGGCAGAAAATGATACAAGTGGATGTGGAATGCTTTGAAATACGGAATTTGGAATGCGGCGGTGCCGCAGATGGAGGGAGTCAACGCTTTGGCAGGGGCCGGATATGCCCCCCTGGCCGCCATGATCCTGTCCGCCCGGGGCCTGAACACCCCCCAGGCGGCCCACAGATATCTGGATTGCAGCTGCCCTCTGGATGACCCCTTTTTACTCACAGATATGGATTTGGCGGCAGGCCGGGTGGGGCTTGCCATGGCAAAGGGCGAGAAAATTGCGGTGTTCGGCGACTACGACGTGGACGGCATCACCGCCACCTGCCTGCTGACGGATTTTCTCCGCTCCTGGGGCTGTGACTGTGTGCCCTACATCCCCGGACGGCTGGCGGAGGGCTACGGCCTGAATCCCGTGGCCATCCGCCAGCTCCATGACCAGGGGGTGAACCTGATTGTCACCGTGGACTGCGGCATCACCGCCATGGAAGAGGCGGAGCTTTGCCGGAGCCTGGGCATGGACTTGGTCATCACCGACCACCACGAGTGCAAGGGAACCCTGCCTCAGGCGGTGGCGGTGGTGGACCCCCACCGTCCCGACGGGGGGTATCCCCACAAGAACCTCTCCGGTGTGGGTGTGGCCTTCAAGCTGGCTGCCGCCCTTTCCGGCAGTCAGGAGGACATCCTGGCCCGGTACGCCGACATGGTGTGCCTGGGCACCGTGGCAGACGTGATGCCCCTTACGGGAGAGAACCGGGTGTTTGTGAGCCGGGGGCTTTCCATGCTCCGCCACAATCCCCGTCCCGGCATTGCCGCCCTCATGGCAGAGGGTGGCTGTCAGCCGGAGCAGATGAACGCCTCCTCTGTGGGGTATGTGCTGGCTCCCAGAATCAACGCCGCCGGACGGATGGGCAACATCCCCGTGGCGGTGGAGCTGTTCCTCACCCAGGACCCGGACAGAGCCAGGATTTTGGCGGAGGAGCTGTGCCGGATGAACCGGGAGCGGCAGAGCGTGGAATCGGAGATTTACGCCCAGGCGGTGCAGATGCTCCCCCAGGGAGTTGCCCCTGCCGCCATTGTGCTGGCGGAGGAGAGCTGGCACCAGGGTGTGGTGGGCATCGTGGCCAGCCGGATTGCGGAGGAATACGGCTGCCCCACCTTCCTCATCTGTCTGGATGGGGACAGAGGGAAAGCCAGCTCCCGGAGCTTCGGGGGCTTTAACCTCTTTACCACCCTCACCGCTTTGTCTGACCTGCTGGAAAGCTACGGCGGTCACGAGCTGGCGGCGGGCTTTACCATCGCCCGGGACAAGATTCCCGCCTTCCGGGAGGCGGTATGCCGCCTGGCGGAGGACTACTACACCCAGGACGCTCCCCGGACGGTGCTGGAGGCGGATTGTGTGATTCCGCCGGAGCTTTTTACCCTTTCCAATGTGGACGCTTTGGAAGTGCTGGAGCCCTGCGGCAACGGCTGTCCCAAGCCGGTGCTGATGATGAAGCACCTGCAAATCCAGCGGATGAACCCGGTGGGCGGGGGAAAGCACCTGCGGCTGCGGCTGCAGCAGGGTCACTACGGCTTCAACGCCATCTACTTCTCCTGCGGGGAGGAGGCTGCCTCCCTGGCCCAGGGGGATCTGGTGGATGTGGCCTTTTTGCCCCAGGTAAACGACTACCGGGGAGAGAGGACGGTGCAGATGAACATTGTGGATATCCGTCCGTCCTGCTCCGCCCCCTGCGACTGGGGCATCACCCCCTACCATGCCCTGACGGCAGACCGTCTGGAGCCCCAGATGGTGCCCCTGCTTTTGCCGGACAGAGCCCGGCTGGGGCTTGTGTGGCGGTATCTGTCCCAGCAGCCGGAAGGACAGCTGCGGGAGACCCCCATGTGCCTGTGCCGGAAGATTGTCAGATGGTCGGAAAGCCCCATGAGCGTGGGAATGCTTCTGACCTGTCTGGATATTTTTGCCGATGTAAAGCTTTTGGAGCTTTCCCGGCAGCATAAATACATAACCATTCGCCTGCTGCCCTGGGAGGAAAAGGCAGATATTTCCAAGAGCAGAACCATGCAGCGGCTGATGAGGGCGAAGGAGGAATAAAGATATGGAGAGTTTTGCTGCCCATTACGGTTCCATGTACCAGGCGATTCAGCGGTATATGCCGGGAACCGATATGACCATGGTTGACCGGGCGGTGGAGTACGCCCGGGAGAAGCACAAGGACCAGAAGCGGAAGGACGGCTCCCCCTACATCATCCACCCCTTAGCGGTGGCGGAGATTGTGGCGGAGATGGGGCTGGATCTGGATGCGGTGCTGGGAGCCATCCTCCACGACTGCATCGAGGACACCGACGCTTCCCACGACGAGATTGCCAAGCTTTTCGGCAAAACCACCGCCGAGCTGGTGGAGGGCGTCACCAAGCTGACCCGTGCCAACTTCTCCAGCACCGAGCAGGCCCAGATGGAGAACCTGCGGAAGATGTTCATGGCTATGTCCAAGGACATCCGGGTGGTGCTGATCAAGATTGCCGACCGGCTCCACAATATGCGCACCATGCAGTACCAGTCCCCCGCCAAGCAGATTTCCAAGTGCCGGGAGACCATGGACATCTATGCACCTCTGGCCCACCGGTTAGGTATGCAGAAGATGAAGTGGGAGCTGGAAGACCTTTCCCTGCGGTACCTGGACCCCAAGGGCTACGAGGAGATTATGGAATACCTCAACGCCCACAAGGAGCAGGACGAGGCATTCATGGCTACCATCCAGGACAAAATCAAGGAGCGGCTTCAGGGCGTGGGGATTTCCAACACCACCTACGGCAGAATCAAGCACGTGTACTCCATCTACCGGAAGATGCACGCCCAGGACAAGTCCATCGAGGAGCTGTACGATATCTATGCCTTCCGGGTGATTGTGGACACCATCCCCGACTGCTACAATGTGCTGGGCCATGTCCACGACCTGTTCAACCTGGTGCCCGGGCGGTTCAAGGACTATATCTCCACCCCCAAGCCCAATATGTACCAGAGCTTGCACACCACCGTCATCGGCAGCCAGGGCATCCCCTTTGAGGTGCAGATCCGTACCTGGCAGATGCACGAGACGGCGGAGTACGGCATCGCCGCCCACTGGAAGTACAAGCAGGGCACCGGCGCCGGAAACGAGAAGGACTTTGAGTGGGTCCGCCGGCTTCTGGAAAGCCAGCAGGATACGGATGCGGAGGACTATGTCCACTCCCTGAAAATCGATATGTTCGACGACGAGGTGTTCGTCTTTACCCCCAAGGGTAAGATTGTGTCCCTCCCCGCCGGCTCCACCCCCATCGACTTTGCCTACGCCATCCACTCCGGGGTGGGCAACGCTCTGGTGGGTGCCAAGGTGAACAACCGGATTACAAACATTGATACGCCCCTGACCAACGGCGACATTGTGGAGATTATCACCTCCAAGTCCGCCAAGGGCCCCAGCCGGGACTGGCTGAATATCTGCAAGTCCAACCAGGCCCGGACCAAAATCAAGCAGTGGTTCAAGAAGGAGAAGCGGGAGGAGAACGTGGCCCACGGCAAGTCCAGCTTCGAGGCGGAGATGAAGCGGCTGCTGCTGCCCCTTTCCGCCCTCTCCGACCCGGAGCTTGCCCCCCAGCTGCTGAAAAAGCTGTCCTTTGACAACTGGGACGATATGTACGCCGCCATCGGCTACGGCGGTCTCACCGCCGCCAAGGCGGTGGGCCGGATTCGGGACGATATCAACAAGGCGGTAAAGGCCCAGAACGAGGAAAAGCAGCTGCTAAAGCCCCTGGCAGAGGCCGGGAAGGTCAACCGTCACGCCGCCAACGGTGTGATTGTGGAGGATATCGGCTCCTGCATGATTAAATTCGCCAAGTGCTGCACCCCGGTGCCGGGAGATGACATCGTGGGCTTTATCACCAAGGGCTTCGGCGTGTCCGTCCACCGGACAGACTGCCCCAACGCCCAGGGAAGAAACGACCCCCGGCAGTCCGGCCGTTGGGTGCGGGTCAGCTGGGCAAACCAGGAGGAGCAGCCCTTCGACACCACATTGGAGCTGGAATGTGAGACAAGAGACGGCCTTTTGCTGGATCTTGCCACGGTGATGACCAGCACCCGGGTGCGGGTGAAGGAGATGAACGGCAAGGATTTGCCGGGTGGTCACTCTATCTTCACCGTCCGCTTCGAGGTGAAAAACGTCCAGGAACTGGAAACCATAAGAAACCGCCTCGTGAACGTCCGCTCCGTCCTCGGCTCCCGAAGAGGACAGAATTAAAGCAACGATACCAGGCGGGGCAGGGAAGTAATAGCTCCCTCCGGGAGGGAGCTGTCACCGCAGGTGACTGAGGGAGCCTGCGGGCGGTAAGCTGACGGTTTGCCTTTGGGTTGGTACCTGCCGCAGGTTCTCCATACCTCCGGGGAGGTACCATCCCTATCCTTGGAATTGGCTATGCGCCCGCTGGCTCCCTCCGTCTTGGGGCTGCGCCCCAAGCCACCTCCCTCCGGTCGGGAGGTATTTTCGGCAGCCTTCCGGGAAGATTCGCCGTCGTAAGGAGAAATGATATGAAAGCAGTATTGACACGGGTAAGTTCTGCCAGTGTTTCCATTGATGGGAAAGTCGTGGGAAGCATTGGCAGGGGGTTTTTGATTTTGCTGGGGGTTGGCCCGGAGGATACCCGGGAATGTACCCGGTACTTGGCGGAGAAGGCCCTGGGTTTGCGGGTGTTTTCTGACGAGAATGGGAAGATGAACCGCTCTTTGGAAGATGTGGGAGGGCAGGTGCTGGTGGTGAGCCAGTTCACCCTTTACGGCAACTGCCGGAAGGGCCGCCGCCCCAGCTTCACCGACGCCGCCCCGCCCCAGCTGGGGGAGGCGCTGTATGAGGCCTTTTTGCAGGACTGTGCCGACCTGGGGTTCCCACCCCAGCACGGCAGCTTTGGGGCGGATATGCAGGTGGCGTCTGTCAACGACGGCCCTGTGACCCTGATTCTGGACACGGAGCAGCTGATGGACACCCCCAGGAGAAAGTAGGTTTTTATGCTGAAGATTTTTACCATGGCCTTAGGGGCCTATCAGACCAACTGCTATCTGGTGTGGCAGGAGGGGCGCAAGGACTGCCTTGTGATTGACCCGGGGTATGATGCCCATACCATTGCCGCCCAGGCGGAAAAGCGGGGGCTGGAAATCGCCGGGGTCCTTCTGACCCACGGACACTTTGACCATGTGGGGGCGGTCCGGGAGCTGGTGATGGACAGAGACATTCCGGTGTACCTGAATGCCAAGGACACCGCCATGCCTCCCCAGATGACCGCCGGGCCCTTGTACTATACGGACACCTATGAAGACACCCTGACCCTGGCAGGCATTCCTTTCCGGGTCATTCCCACCCCGGGGCACACCCCCGGCTCGGTGTGCCTGCTGGCGGAAAATCACCTGTTCTCCGGGGATACCCTGTTCCGGGGCTCCTGCGGCAGAACCGACCTGCCGGGAGGCAGCTGGCAGGAGATGCAGGCATCTCTTAAAAAGCTGACTGCATTGCCCCCCGATACCCGGGTGTACCCCGGCCATGGGGCGGCATCCCTCTTAGCAGATGAACTGGAATATAACCCTTATCTGAAAGGCGCACTATGAAACTGACCCTTCTTGGACATACGGACAATTACGCTGTGGAGCAGCTGCAAATGGCCCTCTTTCCGGAAAATCCGGAAGGGGAGGCAGTATCCACCCTCCACCGGGGGAAAACCTGGCTCACTGCCACGGCGAAAATCACCATAAACGGCAAAACCACGGTCAGTTCCAAGCGGCTGAAGGCGGAGGGGGAGACCGTGCCTCTGCGGCGGCGGATTTTGCAGCAGAGCTACTACTTAGCAGCCCTTCCCCATCTGCCGGAGGCTCCGGCCTGGGGTGCTTTGGCGGGGGTGCGCCCCACCAAGCTCACCACCCGGCACCTGCTGGAAGGGGGGACGGTTGCCTCCGCCCGGAAGCTCATGGAGGAGGTTTACTATGTGTCCCCCAGAAGAAGCCGTCTGGCGGCGGAGTGCTCCGAATCCACCGCGGCGGCTGCCGGGCTTTTGGAGCCCACAGACATCTCTTTGTATGTGGGGATTCCCTTCTGCCCCACCCGGTGCGCCTATTGCAGCTTTGTCAGCCGCACCGTGGGCAAGCACACGGAGCTTTTGGAGCCTTATTTGCAGGCGCTGCTGCAGGAAATTGCCTTTACGGGAAAAGCCCTGGAAACTTCCGGCTTTCGGGTGCGTACCCTATACATAGGAGGGGGCACCCCCACCACCTTGTCCCCCTCTCAGCTGAAAACCCTGATTGGGGCCCTTCAGGACAATTTTGACCTGAGCCGCTGCCTGGAATTTACGGTGGAGGGCGGGCGTCCCGATACTTTGAATCCGGAAAAGCTTCAAACCCTCTTTGACCTGGGGGTGGGGCGGATGAGCATTAACCCCCAGACCATGAACGACCGGGTGCTTCGTGCCTGCGGCCGTCCCCACACCGGGGCGGATGTGGTGCGCTCTTACCAGGAAGCGGTGGCGGCGGGCTTCCGGGATATCAATATGGATTTGATTGCGGGGCTGCCGGAGGACAATTATGAGGACTTCTGCCGCTCTTTGGACACCGTGGCGGCGCTGGAGCCTGCCAATATCACCCTGCACACCCTGGCTCTGAAAAAAGGTGCGGATCTTTTTGAAAAGCGGGGGAATCTTCCCAGCCGGGAGGAGGTATCTCGGATGGTGGACTACGGGGAGCAGGTGTTCCGCAGCCTGGGCTACAAGCCCTATTATCTTTACCGGCAGAAATATATGTCCGGCAGCTTTGAAAATGTAGGCTGGAGCAAGGACGGCCGGGACTGTCTGTACAATATCTATATGATGGAGGAGCTCCACTCCATTTTGTCTCTGGGTGGGGGCGGCATGAACAAGGTGAATCTGCCGGACGGTACCCTCCAGCGGTTCCACAACCCCAAGTTCCCGGAGCAGTACATCTCCCAGCTGGAGAGCGTGCTGGAGCAGAAAAAGACCCTTTTTGAACGGATGAAAGGAAGCAAATCATGTTGGACACCCTGATTTCCAATGTTACCATTGTGACCATGGATGAGAGAATGCAGGTGCTTTTCGGTGCCTGCCTGGGGATTTCCCAGGGGAAAATCTCCTACATAGGAAAAAATCCCCCGGAGGAAAAGCCGGAGGTGATCGTGGACGGCACCGGCATGGTTGCCATGCCCGGGTTAATCAACTGCCACACCCATCTGCATACTACCCTTCTTCGGGGCCTGGTGGACGATGTATCCAACCGGGAGGCTTTGGAGACCCTTTTGCAGAAGGAGAGCAAGCTTGACAACCGCAGCGCCAAGGCTTCGGCCCTTCTTGGCATTGCGGAGTGCCTGCGCTTTGGCATTACTTCCGTGTCGGATCTGACCCTCTTTCCCCAGGCGGTGGCGGAGGCGGCAGACGAGGCCGGCATCAAGGCCAACATCGCCCTGGCAGCCCAGCGCTTTGCGGACGAAAACGAGGAATTTGACTTTGAAACCGATCCCCAGTGCCAGGAGCTTTGCCGGATGAAGGAGGCCTGGCATGGGCATGATAAGGGCAGAATCCGGGTTGACGCCGGAATTTATGCCCAGTACACCAGCAACGCGCCTTTGTGGGAGGGGCTTTCTGACTACGCAGCGGAGGCAGGCTTGGGCTTGCAGCTCCACCTTTCCCAGACGGAAGGGGAGGTGCAGGACTGTGAGGACCGGACGGGGCTGACCCCCGGTGAGCTTCTTTCCTGCCACCGGGTGTTCCGGGTGCCGGTGACGGCGGCGGACTGCGCTTATCTTACACAGGAGGAGCGGAAGCTCCTGGGTCAGCACCATGCCTCGGCGGTGGCGCTGCCCATCGCCGCTGCCAAGTCCGGCAAGCCTTCCACCCCCATCTCCCGGAGCGTCAAGGCCGGGATGAATGTGGCTCTGGGCACCGGCGGAGCTGTGGAATGCGGCAATCTGGATATGTTCCAGGTAATGCGCTCCGCTGCCCTTTCCCAGCGGGTGGAGGACGGGGCGCCTGAGACCATGCCGCCCCAGGCGGTACTGATGATGGCCACCGTCTGCGGCGCCCGGGCTCAGGGCAGAAGCCAGCAGACCGGTATGCTGAAAGAGGGGATGGATGCGGACATCATCTTAGTGGACTTCACTGCCCCCCATCTCATGCCCTGCCACAACGTGCTCTCCGGTCTTGTGTTCTCTGCCAATGGTGCGGATGTGGCCATGACCATGGTGCAGGGAAAAATCCTGTACCAGAACGGCAAGTTTACCACCATCGACCTGGGGGCCGTGGTGCAGGAGCTGACACAGTACGCCATTGACCGGGCATTTTCGGAGGAAAGCCATGGAGCATAAAAAGCAAAACTTTTTGCAGGGCGCTGCCATGCTGGCGGCGGCTACCGTCCTGGTAAAGGTCATCGGCGCCCTGTATAAAATCCCTTTGAAGCTGGCCATCGGCGACCAGGGATACAGCTATTTTATTACCGCTTACGACATTTACTCCGTGCTTCTTATGATTTCCACCGCCGGACTGCCGGTGGCCATGAGCCGGATGATCAGCCAGGCTACCGCTCTGGGGCACTACAACCGGGTGCGCAGAATCTATGAGACCTGCCGGACGATTTTCCTCATTATCGGCATTGCCAGCACCCTTCTCATGATGGTGCTGTGCCGTCAGCTGGCGGAGCTTCTGAACCAGCCGGATGCCTGGGCTGCCATATTGTTTTTGGGGCCCTGTGCCCTCCTTATGGGTGTGCTTTCCACCTACCGGGGCTTCTTCCAGGGCCAGGGGAACATGGCCCCCACCTCCGTCAGCCAGGTGCTGGAGGCGGTGTTTAAGCTGGTGGTGGGTCTGGCGGCGGCTTATGCCGTTTTGCGGTACACCCAGAGTGTCCCCCTGGCTGCCGGCGGCGCCATCCTGGGCGTTACCATCAGCTGTCTGGTGTCTGCCATTTACCTGCGGCGGAAGCTGGTACCTGCCTACCGGGCGCTGCCCCGGACTTCTGAGGCGGTGGAGGGCTACGGCGCCACGGCCAAGCAGGTGCTGTCCATTGCCATTCCTATCACCATTGGTGCGGCGGGCTTGCAGCTTCTGACGGTGGTGGAAAGCGGCCTGTATATGGGGCAGCTTCTGGACATCATCGGCGGCGGCCTCTACATGAAGGAGATGGTTTCTTCCCAGATGGATGCCCAGGCGGTGGCGGATACCCTCAAGGGCATCTACAACATGACCCAGACCATCTTCAATATGCCCTGTGCCTTTATGATTCCCATTACCACCAGCGTCCTGCCTGCCATCACTTCTTACATTACCCTGAGTGACCACAAGGCGGTGAAGGCCACGGAGGAGTCCGCCGCCCGGATTGCAGGGCTTCTGGCCCTGCCCTGCACGGTAGGTCTGATTCTGCTGGCAGAGCCTGTCATGGCGTTGCTGGGCGGCTACTCCGGTGTGCGGCTGGAGCTGGCAGGACAGCTTATGCAGATTCTGGGTCTGTGCGTGTTCCTCTACGCCATTATCCAGTACACCAATGTGGTGCTCCAGTCCCACGGCTATGCCCATGTGCCGGTGATTAACATGCTGGTGTGCGGTGTGGTGAAGCTGATTGTGGTGTATGTGCTGGTGGGCAATCCCCAGGTGGGGATTCTGGGCGCTCCCATCGGAGCGGCGTTGTGCTACTTCTTTATCGGGGCCCTGAACCTCATTGCCATCTCCCGTCTGGTGCCCCAGAAGCCCAGGATTCTTACCAATATGCTCCGGTCTTTCATCCCTGCCGCCGTCATGGGTGTGGCGGTGTGGGGAACCACTTATGTGCTGACCCAGGTGCTTTCCATTTCCAGCCGGGTGCTGCTGTGCGGCGTGCCGGTGGCGGTGGGCGGCCTTGTGTATGTTGTCTGCGTGGTATTTTTCCGGGGAATCACCCGGGAGGACTGTCTGCTCCTGCCCAAGGGAGAAAAGTTGGCAAGATTTTTCAAATAATTTCCCGAAGAACCACACTTTTTCTTGCAATCCTGGGTTTTTTATGTTACTCTATATTTCCCAACTTTATAAAAAGAGGTATTTTCTATGAATAAAACAGAACTGATTGCCCAGGTTGCGGAGAAAACCGGGCTGTCCAAGAAGGATACGGAGAGCATCATCAACGCCGCTGTGGACACCATCGCTGCCACCATGGCTCAGGGTGACAAGGTGCAGCTGTCCGGCTTCGGCATTTTTGAGGTGAAGGACCGTCAGGCCCGGGTAGGCCGGAACCCCAAGACCAAGGAGGCCATTGAGATTCCCGCCAGCCGTCAGCCGGTGTTCAAGCCCAGCAAGGCTCTGAAGGACATTGTGGCAGAATGAGACTGGATAAGTATTTGAAGGTTTCCCGGCTCATCAAGCGCCGCACCGTGGCCAACGAAGCCTGCGACAACGGCCGCATCAGCGTCAACGGCCGGGTGGTGAAGGCCAGCTACGAGGTCAAGGCCGGAGACCGGATCGAAATCAATCTGGGCCCCCGCACCCTGGCGGTGGAGGTCGTCCAGGTGGCAGACAATGTCCGCAAGGACGACGCCGGCACCATGTATAAAGAGGTATAGGCGGGCAGTGCCCGCGGCCAATTTCGCACGGTAGCTTTCAGCGAATCGTTACTGCCCCTCCAGTGCCCGGTAACGGCGGCGGGTGGAAATCGAGGCGGCGCACCAAAGCCCCCCGGGCCATTGCGGGGGTGGTTTTGCCTCTGGCAAAACCGGGGGGATTCTCCAGGCTGGCAGGTTTCCACACGGGTTTGTACTCTGGGAAAGTGCCAACTGTGAATCCCTCAGTCAAAAATCAAAGATTTTTGCCAGCTCCCACAGGCCGGGAGCCTTTGCGGGCAGTGCCCGCGGCCAATTTCGCACGGTAATCTTCTGCGATTCGTTACTTCCCTGACCCGCCCGGTATCGGCGGCTTGTCCGCCGAACCTATTACATATTCCCTCTTCCCTATTCCCTAAAAAGTCCGGTATCGGTACTGCGGTGCAGGCTTCCTTTGGGGATGGATGAAAAATCGCCCTGCCGAAACCCGGCAGGGCGGTTTTTTTATGGGGCGGTGTGGCTTTGGAGGATGGTTTCCTCCGGGAAGAATTCCCAGTTGTCCATATCCCAGATGTTGCCCTGCACCGCTGCCCACTGGGAGGGGGCGAAGGTGTTTGGAAGCTGGTTGCTAAGCTGCCACTGGAAGGACAGGGGGATGTACTGCTTGTGGGCGGTCTTTTCTTCCATGTCCACCGGGTTTCCGGTGAAGGGGTTTATGGGGTTTTCCACCAACCCTGCAAGGGCCAGGGAGGGCACGTCGGCGTTGGTCATAAAGTCCCGGGACTGGGTAAAGCCCTGGGCATTAAAGTCCTTCACCATCAGAAGGGGCACAAACCGCTCCAAATCCTGGAGCTTGCCGTTGCCCTGGGTGGTCAGCGCTTCCATCTGCCACTGCTCCGAGCCGTGGTCGGACACCAGAATGATCCGGGTGTTGTCATACACCCCCTCAGCCCGGAGGTAGTCCAGCCAGGCACCAATCTGGAGCAATGCTGCCATGTTGGACTGGTAGTGGACAATCTGGCTCACATTGTTCATTTTCAGCACCCGCCCGGCCTCGTCCCGGCGGTTCCGCAGGAGGGCTCTGAAGGCGGTGTTGTCCACCTCGTCCTGGGGCACGTAGCCGGGAAGCTGGAGCATCATAGGCTCGTGGGTGGTGTCGTTCCCCAGAAACAGGAAGGTGTTTTCCCCTCCGTCCCGGATTTGGGTCACATCCTTCAGACCCTCCAGCACCTGGTAATGCATCATAAAGCCCCGGCGGTAGCCGGAAGCCTGGAAATTGCTCCAAAGGCTCTGGTTGCCGTATTCCTCCTGGCCTGCCTTGCCGCCTCCGGGAGCCCGGAGGTACTGACCGCCGTCATACACCAGGTACTGGGCCGGAAGAGGCAGGGTTTTCATCAGGGAGAAGCAGAAGAAATTCCGCATATTCCGCTCCTGGGTGCCGCTGTACTTCTCCCGCTGACCCGGTTTCCACTGGGCGATGTAGGCGTTGCAGTTGGGAATGTCATCAAAAATGCTTAAATCCGGCACCCACTGGTAGTTGGCATAGGGGGGATTTGCCACCGTCACCCGGTAGCCTGCCTGGGAAAAGAGGGTGGGCATGAGCTTCAACGCCTCGTTGTGCTTTTCCACCATGGTCTTGTCCTCCCGGCGGTTCAGCTCCACCGGGGTGTAGTCATAGCCTCCCAGCAGGGCGGGGCTGGCGAAGTTGGTGTGGCCGCCGAAGGAGACGCTGTTGCCGTAGTAGGTAAAGCCGTCAAACATGGCTGCAAGCTCCGGCTTTTCCTCCATCAAAAAGGGAATGTACTCCCCCAGGGCCCGGTCCAGCATGATGACCACCACATTTTTTCCCTCTTTGCTCAGGGGAATCCGGAACTGCCGGTCCTGGGCGGGGGTGGCCTCCAGGGACTTGACCGACTGGTACACCTGGGCGGTGTTGATCCCCGCCATGCAAACCAGGCTCAGCGCCGCCACCAGCAGCACCGGGGCAGGCATTTTTCGGAATCTGGCTGCCAGGAAAAAGAGGATGCCCCCCAGCACAATCCACAGGGCGATGTTTCCCCACTGCTCAGCATAGGGGAACCACAGGCCGGTTTCGTACTGCAAATCCGAGGAGATGACCCCCAGCTTGCTGCCGAAGAACAGGTAGGTAGCCAGCATCACCCCACTCAGGGCGAAGAGGCTCCGCTCCAGGAATACCTTTCCTCCGGGCTTTGCCAGGCCGTAGAACACCGGCAGCCACAGAAGGAAGGTGCCTGCCGCCATGGCGGCAGAGGCTGCCAGGAACCACAGGGGGTGGACAAAGTGGGAAAGGTCCACATACTCCTGGGGAGAGGCGGCCAAGTAGGCAGAGGGAATCAGCACGCCGATGAGCACCGTCAGAAACCCGCAGCCCATATAGAAGGTCTTTTTGTCCGGGTTCCATTCCTTTTTGGGACGGACTTTCTTTTCCCGGGCGGGGGTTCTGCCCCGGAAAAGGCGGTAGCAGATGTTCTTTCCCAGGGAAAAGAGGTTATTGAGGGTCCAGTAAAACACCAGGCAGGCCGGGGAGTTATACAAAAACACCAGGAAAAAGGCCGCCATGGCGTACACCTGAATCTTGCTTTTCAAGGGGAAGCCCTTCAGGTACAAAAGGCTGGACAGGATATTGATACCGGTCATCACGAAGGGCAGCACATGGATGCGCATGCCCCCGATGGTCAGAAGCGTATCGGGCACGCCCAGGTTCTGGATGGGGCCAAGGGGCGTCCCCTCCATGATGGAAAGATGGGACAAAAACTGATAGGCCGCCATGAAGAAGGGGATTTCCAGCAGCAAAGACACGGAGCCTTTCATGGCGTCTGTGGGCTTGTAGTGGTTCTGGCGGTAGTAGGTCTGGAGAATCATCATCCGCTCGTCCCCGGTGAAGGTCTTGCGGATGTGTCCCACCCCGGCGGAGAGCTTCGCCTCCACATCCCGGGCCCGCTCCTGCATGGCATCCGCCCGCTTGTAAAGGGGCAGCACCAGAAGATTCATCACCAGGCTCAAAAACACAATGGAAAGGCCGGGATTTCCCGTCAGCTGATAAGAAAGGGTAAAGACCATCTCAAATACCAGCTTCAGCGGCCCGATAAGAATGGTTTCCAGAATGGATAGTAAGGACATGGGGTCAGCCCTCCTCTTTGGCGTTCAGCTCCCGGAGCTTTGCTTCCAGATAGTCGGCGGCAAGCCGGGCTCCCTGGCCGGGCTCAGCCCAGGTTTCCGCCTTCACCTGCTGCCGTCCTGCGGCATACCGGGGGTCTTGCAGGCAGGCGTCAATCAGGCTTTTCAGCTGCGGCAGATTCTCCCGGGTCAGGGCCTCTCCAATCCGGGGCAGGGCTCCCACTGTCCACAGGGGGTCTTTCAGCCACCAGGCATCGTATGGCCCCAAATCAAAGTTGGGGTCGGTGTAAATCACCGGCTTGTCGTAAATCAGGGAAAATTCAAAAATCACCCCGGAGAAGTCGGAAATCAGAATGTCCGAACGGCGCAGCACCTGGAAGTTGTCCCGGTCCCGGTTCCATTCCAGCCGGTCACTTTCGGGAAATTCCCGCTGCAAGGCCGCAATCCGCTCCTTTTCCGACACGAAGGACTGGGGGTGGGGACGGACAATCACATGGTAGCCGGTCTCCAGCAGCACCCGGAGAATCTCCCCGCCGTACACGGAAAACAGGGCGCTCTCTCCCCAGGAGGGGGCCAGCAGCACCGTGGTGGGGTGGGGGGGCAGCTGCTCTGCCTGGGAAAGCCGGGCAGCCATCTCATCCATATAGGGGATGCCTACCTTGACAAGCTCCTTGGCAGGCAGCTCCCGGAGGGCTTCCAGCTGGCGGATTTGCTCTGCCTGGTAGTCCCCGGAGAGAAGCACAGCGTCATAATAGTCGATGCCGAACATCCGGTACAAGGTGATGTCGCTGGGGGCGTGGGGGATGTGGACATACCACTTGACCTCCGGGGAACGCTTCCACTGGTACACCGCCAGCCCCGGGGTGGTGGAAAGGAGGATGTCGGAGCGGAGGTAGTTCAGCTTGGTGAAGGCCCGGTTGTCCTTGCCGATGCACACCGCCTTTACATGGGGGTCCTTCTGGGTCAGGGCCGGGTCGTCGGGGGACTGGGTGAAATACACCGTGTCAATGCCCCGGCTCCCCAGCTCCCGGCAGATGGGGGCAAAAATGTTCCAGTACCGCTTGTCATCGGAGAAAATCACAAAGGGGTGCTTTTCCCGGGTGTCCTTGCTTCTGCCGCCGGAGAGGCGGAACCGAAGCCGGATCCACAGCATCCGCAATGTGTAGACGAAGGCACCCAGAATGCCGATGAGCACCGTAAAGAGCATACTCCCGGTGCCCGGGTCGATGTAAAGAATTACCTGCATACCGCCGCTTCCAGCCTCCCGAATTCCGCCAAAAAGCCCTTCAGCCGGGCGTACCGCTCCGCCGCCCAGTCCTCCATGGGCTGTCCGTCATAGGGGACCCGGGTCTTGGCCCACAGGGTCCACAGGTAGTCTACATAAATCTTGTTGGCAAGAAACCGCCGCTGTTCCTCACCGGTGGGTTTCCGTTGGAGGTAGCTTTCCAGGAGCTGATTGTCCTGGGCCTGGGTGTAGCCTGCCTCGATGGACACATCCGCCAGATCCCACATGGGGTCGTTCATGCCGGCGTATTCCCAGTCCAGCAGGTACAGCTTGTCCGCCCCCTGCACCCAGTTTTCGCACAGGGGGTCGTTGTGGCAGGGTACAGGGGCCGGCTCCGGCAGACTTTGCCGGATGGCTGCCACCGCTTCCTTAATTTCCGGGTAATCGGCGTACATGGGTACGCCTTTGTTCTTGATAATCCCCTCGTAGGATTCTGCCATGGAGAACACCTGGAAGGGAACCTTCGTGTCTATGCCGCAGGTATGTACCCGGCGCAGAAGCTCTGCCGCCTGGGCAATCCGCTCCGGCTCCTGCAGGGCGGCGGCGCACAAAGTCTGGGCTTTGGGGATGTAACGGCTGACCTTCTCGCCCCCGTCTCCAAAGTACAGAAGGGGCGCATCCACCCCCAGGGAGCAGGCAAGGGTGGTGCTGATTTTCTCATCTGCCCGGCAAATCATGTCCCCGGTGCCCTCCCCGGGAATCCGCACCACATAGATTTCCCCGTTTTCCAGGGTGGTTTTGTAGGTGCGGTTGGTCAGTCCTCCCAGCCGCTCCAGCCGGGTATAGTCCTCCACACCCAAAACCCTTTGCAGAAGCTCCCGAATCCGGGGGATGTCCCGGGTCTCAATCTGTCTTGCCATTACCCTTCCCTCACAATTCTTTCCTGATAGTTGTAGTGGTATTGTCTGCCCTGGCAGCAGAAGGAGAAGCCCTCCGCCGCATTGGTGCTGCCCCGCAGGGCCCGGAGCTTTGTCAGCTCCCTTTCCCCGCAGCCCAGCTGCGCCGCCGCATCCTTCAAGATGACAGAGCGGCTGTCCTCCCAGTAGGAGGGGTCAAAGACCCGCAGCTCGTCCAGGGTGTCAAACTCAAAGATGGCTCCGTCGGGGTAGCACCGGCGCTTCATGAAAAGCGTATCCAGATGGTCGGCATAGATGCCCTCCCACAGCTTGTCCCGGGTTTCCGGCAGGTCATATTCCTTTTCCAGAATGTCCAGGAATTTCCGGGAAAAGTCCTTGTCCCAGAAGGTGTGCCCCAGCATATACCAGGCATCCTTGCCGCCGATTTCCACCCGGGTAATGAAATCTTCTTCATCCGTGTAGACGCACCACTCCGGGGTCTGCCCCTGGGCGTACACCGTGGCGTAGTAGCTGCCCTCCACCTCCGGTTCAAAGGGGTTGACGGTAAAATAGTTGTCGCCGCAGCACACATAGGAGTTGCCCAGTACCTCCCGGGCGGCGTAGATGCTTCCATGGTTGTTCCGCTGGGCATATTGGGAATTTTCCAGAATATGTACCCCGAATTTTCTTTGCAGGTAGGAGAACTGATCCCCCATGTAGCCTACCACCAGGTAGATGTCCCGGATACCCGCCGCCCGGAGCTGGGCAATCTGCCGTTCAATGAGAACCTCTCCCCGCACCCGGGTCAGCCCCTTGGGGTGCTCGTAAGACAGGGGGGCAAAGCGGCTGGAAGTTCCGGCCACAATCATCACTGCATTGTCTGCCTTTATCATGGTATCCCTCCAAAAAAAGCTGGGTGTTCCACCGGAATTTTGTCAATTATAGCAAAGACCACGCCGTGTGTCAACTTCAACAAAAGAAAAGGGTAGGAGATTGCGTTTTTTTGACGAAAAACGTCCTGGGGACGGGGAGAGTCGTTAAATTATTCAGATTTGTATTAAAAAATAAGATGCTTATGGTAAGGTTAGACAAGACGAAGCTTTTGGGCCGGAAAGGCAAGAAGCCAAAAGGAAGATAGGAAGGAAAACCGACGGATTTCGTTGGAAAAGCAGGAAAGGAGAAATACTGTGCAGCACCTGAAAAAGCGAATGCTGGCACTGGTGCTGGTGACGGCGATGGTTCTGGGGCTGGCCCCCGCCTTTGCCCTCCCGGCCCTGACTTCTGCGGCCTGCCTGGCTGTGGCGGCGGTAAAAATCCGTAAGTTTACCAATCACAGTTGATCCATAATCTGACAGCCCTCCGGAGGATATTGGGAAACCAATTCCCCTCCGGGGGGCACTTTTATGCAGGGGGAAAGACCCTACGGGAAAAATCTCAGAAAAAATTTGCTTTTCCCAGACTTCCTATGCAAAATGCACAATTTTTCAGGAAATCTTTGGAGGGACTGTAAGTAGACAGGGAAAGGCCGGTTTGGTAGAATATGGATGGAATATAAAAATCAGGCGCAGTGGCCGCAGGCAAAATCCCGGAATCAGGAAATGCATCGGCTCGTGGGATGTTACTGTTCAATCAGGCATGACCATGTGTGCTGCAGCTTCCGTGGCAGGCGGGATGGTACGGCCTTTGTCCATGGGGGCGGCGGCAGCATGGTTTTTATTTTCCGCAGATTCCCATGCTGGGGAAAAACCGCAAAGATCCAAAATATTTGAATCAAGAGGTGTGAAACATGAGAAACAGGAAAATCCAATGGCTGGCAGCCCTGCTGGCCCTGGTGCTGCTGGCAGGCCTGCCCTTTGCCGCTTCCGCTGTGCAGCCCAAGGCCGGGGACACCAATCTGGCCCGATTGGATGGGGTGGTGGCCACCGCCTCCAACTCCGAGGCGGGCACCAGCTTCACAGCGGACAAGGCCAGAGACGGCAACACAACCGACAAGGCTTCCCGTTGGGCAACCGACGCCAACGCAAGCAAGCCGGAGCGTTGGCTTCAGTACGACCTGGGCAATGCGTATACCATCCGCAGCTTCCAGATTTACTGGGAAGTGGCCAACGCCACCGCCTATACCATCGAGACCTCCCAGGACGGTCAGGTCTGGACAGCCCGGGTGACGGAAACGGAGAAGCCCTCCCAGCTGCATATGACCTATACTCTGGATGAGGCGGTTCAGGCTCGGTATGTGCGTCTGCGGGTGACGGACTATGAAACCGCCGTGGCAGGTGCCAGCTGGTTCAATGTGTCTGTCTACGAATTTGAGGTGTACGGCAGTGAGGAGGCCGTACCCACCATCGGCAATCTGGCCCGGCTGAACGGGGTGGTTGCCACCGCCTCCGACACGGAGACGGATCAGTTCCCTCCCTCCGCCACCATCGACGGAGACTACAGCGAGACCTCCCGGTGGGGCACCAACAATGACGGAAAGGGCACCACCGAGCGGTGGCTCCAGCTGAATCTGGGCCAGGAGCGTACCATCACCGGCTTCAAGGTGTTCTGGGAAAAGACCAACATCCAGGACTATGTGATTGAGACCTCCTCCGACGGCAGCGGCTGGACGGAGCAGGTGAGCGTTACCGGCGCGGAAAGCAAGCTGGAGTCGGAGCATACCCTGGTAAGCCCCGTGAATGCCCAGTATGTGCGGCTGCGGATTACCAAGTACGGCGAGGCCGTTGCCAGTTGGTATAATGTAGGCGTGCGGGAATTCGAGGTCTACGGCCATATGCCGGAAGTGCCGGACGAAGTGGTCACCCTGCCCGAGGGCACCAACATTGCCCGGGAGTCCGGGGTCACGGCCTCTGCCACCAATGTGGAGAGCGGCACCTCCTTCACCGCCGACAAGGCCAGAGACGGGGACAAGACCAGCAGGAACTCCCGCTGGGCCACCAATCAGAATGTGAAGAACCCCACCATCACCTACAACTTAGGCGCGAAATATATGGTGGGCAGCGTGGTTCTCTACTGGGAGAACAACAACGCCGACAAGTGGCACGTCCAGACCTCTCTGGATGGGCAGGACTGGACGACCCAGAAAACCTATGAGGGCAAGCTCACCCCCGCCACCGCCCCCATCCAGACGGTAAACTTTGACGCGCCGGTGGAAGCCCGGTATGTCCGGGTGTGGGTGGAAAGCTACTCCAGCGACTTCTGGAACAATGTGGCGCTGTATGAGTTTGAAGTGTATCAGGAGGAATCCGAGATTGTGGTGACCCCGGCGCTGACCGCGGCGGAACTGGCCCAGAGCGCCGTGGTGGAGAACGGCAAGGTGGTCATCAAGGGTGAAGTGCCCGCCAAGTACGACATGGAGTGGGGCTGCAACTTTGAGCAGGTAGTGGGCGCCGACGGCACCATTTACACCCCCCTGGTGGATACCAAGGTGGAAATCTCCGTGACCGTGTGGGAGAAGGCCGATGTGACCAACAAAGGCTCTGCCACCGTGGAGCTGACCATCCCCGGCGAAAAGTCTGCCAACGAAGGCAACGACAAGCCTGTGGTGGTGCCGGAGCTGGCCCAGTGGTATTCCTCTGCTGAGCAGCAGGGCAAGACCTTCCGCCTCACCCCCAACAGCCGCATTGTGGCAGAGGGCGACTTCCTGTCCGTTGCCCAGGAGCTCCAGGCGGATATTGCCGACCTGTTCGGCCTGAACCTTTCCATCGTGGAGAGCGGCGCCCAGGCCGGGGACATTGTCCTGGCCTACCACAATGACGGCGGCTTCGACAAGGAAACCTATAACATGGTGGTTACGGATCAGGTGGTCATCGGGGCCAACGATTCCGTGGGCAGCTACTGGGGCACCCGCTCCGTCCTGCAAATCCTGAAGCTGAGCGGGGATTGCACCATCCCCCAGGGTACCGCCCGGGACTATCCCGAGTTCCAGAACCGGGGCTTTATGCTGGATGTGGGCCGGAAGCCCACCTCTATGGAGACCCTGCGCAATATCGTGAAGAACATGGCCTGGTACAAGATGAACAGCTTCCATGTCCACCTGAGCGATAACCTGATTTTCATGGAGGACTATGTGGCTGCCGGCAAGGAAGACGAGGCCTGGAACTCCTACCAGGGCTTCCGTCTGGAGTCTGACAAGGAAGGCCTGACCTCCAGGGACTACTACTACACCAAAGAAGAGTTTAAGTCCTTCATGCAGGACGCCCGGGCTTTGGGTGTGGACATCATTCCCGAAATCGATGTGCCGGCCCACGCTCTGTCCATTACCCACTATATCAAGTACACCCTGAACCGCCCTGACCTGGTTCTGGAAAAGAAGGGCGGCAACCGTCCCTGGTTCGACCATGTGGACATCAGCAAGCCCGAGGCTGTGGACATTATCAAGAGCATTTTCGACGAGTACATCGAAGCGGGCATCTATGACGAGAACACCATCGTTCACATCGGCGCCGACGAGTTCTATGACAGTCATCCTGCGTACCGGGCGTTCCTGAAGGAAATGATTGACTATATCGTCAACAAGAAGGACCGCCAGGTGCGGGTATGGGGCAGCCTGTCCCAGATGAGCGGCGGCGAAGGCTCCCCCTTCACCGCGGCCGATGTCCAGGGGGCCCAGATGAACATCTGGAACACCGGCTGGGCCAATCCCCAGGCCATGTTCAACCTGGGCTTCCAGCTGGTCAATACCATTGACGGCTATTTGTATATGGTACCCAGCGGCAACGGCTCCACGGGCGGCTATGGGGACTACCTGAACGCCCAGAGCCTGTATAACAGCTGGCAGCCGGAGAACATGGGCGGCACCTGGATTCCCAGCGGCTCCTCCCAGATGCTGGGCGCCTGCTACGCCATTTGGCAAGACAACATCGACACCCGGGCCGCCGGTATCAACGAGACCGACACCTTCGACCGGTTTATGAGCGCGCTGCCTTACCTGAGCGTGAAGATGTGGGGCATGGGCGGCGACGGCCTGGACCGCACCTATGCCCAGACCCAGGAGAGCGTGGCAGTCCTTTCCACCGCTCCCAACACCAACCCCTATCACAAGGTATCCCTGAAGGAAGGCACCCAGGCTTATGCCCAGTATCCCTTCACCAATGAGACGGACTACTCCGGCAATGACCGGAACCTGACCCTCACCGGCGCCACCCTGGAAAACGGTGCCCTGGTGCTGGCAGGGGGCGAAAGCTATGCCGCCACCGGCCTGGATGTGCTGGGCCCCAATAGCTCCGTGACCCTGCGGGTATACAAGGACGGAAGCCATGCCGACGAAGAGCAGATTCTTCTGGAGGCAGATGCTGCCTACGGCGAGCACGTGGTGAAGGCCATCCCTGCCGGAGACGGCAAGTGGAAGCTGGGCTTTGCCAGAGAGCTTTACCAGTATGTGTTCGACTATGAGCTGCCCCACGACGAGTGGGTGGAGCTGACCATCACCAACGAGGGAAGCCGTACCTACCTGGTGGTGGACGGACAGAAGATTGCTGCCGTTGGCTCCTTCCTGCCGGATGAGAACGCCACTACCCAGTTTATGGGCAAGACCGGCATCCAGCACTCCTCCTTTGATATTCCCGTGGCCCGCATCGGCGGCGAGGACAGCGCCTTCTACGGCAAGGTAGACAGCTTCCTCTGCCACGCCAATGGCGTGACCCCTGTGGAGAAGCACCTGGTGACCTTCGATTCTCAGGGCGGCACCGCCGTGGAGAGCCTGCTGGTCACCTCCGGCGAGACCCTGACACAGCCTGCCGACCCGGAGCGCACCGGTTATATCTTCCGGGGCTGGTACACCGATGAGGCCTGCACCGAGGCTTATGACTTTGCGGCCGCTGTGACGGCAGATCTGACTCTCTATGCCAAGTGGGAGGCGGTTCACACCCACACCGTCACCCTGGTGGAGGGGAAGGCTCCCACCTGCACCCAGCCCGGCACCAAGGCCTATTATGTGTGCGAATGCGGTGCCGCCTTCGAGGACGAGGCTATGACCAAGCCCATCGCCGACCTGGATACCTGGAAGGTGATCCCTGCCAAGGGTCATAACTTCGAAAACGGTGTTTGCACCGTCTGCGGTGAGAAGGACCCGGATTACACCGAGCCCACCGAGCCCACCGATCCCAGTGAGCCCACCAACCCCACGGATCCCAGTGAGCCCACCAAGCCCACGGATCCCAGTGAGCCTACCAAGCCCACGGAAACCACCAAGCCTGCCACCGACCCGGAGGGCCCGGACCAGACCGGCGAGCTGGCCAGTCCCTTCCTGCTGATGGCGCTGCTTCTCACCTCCGCCGCCTGTGTGGCCGTGATGTGGGTGCGGCTCCGGAAGGAAAAGGCGAACTAAGCAATACAATATTCCATGGGAGATTCCGGCAGCCGGAATCTCCCGCCCCCGCAACCCATTCCCACCCAGCCGATGGAGTCTGCCCCTTTGCCAACTGAAAACGGCAAAGGGGCAGTAAGCATAATGGGGGTTTCGCTGGGTAAAAGCAGAGTATAGGAGGAAAACAAATGGGCAAGAACCTGTTCAAGCGCGGCCTGGCCTTTCTCATGGCCGGTACCATTGCGGCAGGACTGTTATCCGGCTCCGGGATTCCCAGAGCCCAGGCGGCGGATTCCGGGTACATTACTGACAGTGACCTGACCGCCACCGGCACCCCGGCGCCGGAGGCGGATGCCGTGGTGCCGGATGCCAACCAGTACTGGTACCAGAAGGCGGAGCTGTCCGCATTCTGCCACTTCGGCCCCAACACCTTCAACGAAATCGAGTGGGGCGAAAATTACGGAAACAAAACCCCCGACGAGATTTTCAAGCTGGAAGAGGATTTTGACGCAGATACCATGGTGCGTACCCTGAAAAATGCCGGCTTCCAGATGCTTATTGTCACCGCCAAGCACCATGACGGCTTCTGTATCTGGAACAGCGCCTACACCGACTACGATGTGGCGGCTACCAGCTACAAGGACGGTCAGGGAGACATTCTGGCGGAGCTTTCCGCCGCCTGCACCAAGTACGGCATGGATATGGGCCTGTACCTGTCCCCCTGGGACATTCACGACCCCAGCTATGGCTACTACGATGAAAACGGCGACGCCACCAGCAAGGAAAACGATGTGCTGGACTACAACGAGTACTACAACAACCAGTTAGATGAGATTTTAGGCAACAAGATCTACGGCAACAACGGACACTTCCGGGAGGTGTGGATGGACGGTGCCAAGGGCTCCGGTGCCAACGCTCAGGAATATGACTTCCAGCTTTGGTTTGAAACCATCCAGCGCCACGAGGGCAAGGCCGCCGGTTTTGACGCCGACTGTATGCTCTTCGGCGCTGAGGCCTACACCACCGTCCGGTGGATTGGCAACGAGAACGGTTATGCCCACGAGAACACCTGGTCTAAGTCCCAGGTGGACAAGAGTGCCAACACCATCAACAGCAATTCCCAGGGAGGCTACACCATCGGTCTGGAAAACGGCAACCAGTGGACGGTTCCCGAGGCGGACGCCCGGATTACCTCCGGCTGGTTCTGGGGCACCACCAAGAACACCCCCAAGACCATTTCTGCCCTGGCGGATATGTACTTCCGCTCCGTGGGACACAACGCCACATTCCTTCTGAATGTCCCCCCCAACAATGTGGGCACCGTGGACCAGGCCATCCTGGACCGGGTGACGGAGTTCGGGCAGAATGTGCGGCAGACCTTTGCCAACAATCTGGTGCAGTCTGTCTCCGCTGACAGCGTCCGGGGCAATGACCTGGCTTACAAGCCCGGCAACACCATGGACGGACAGGACGACACCTACTGGACCACCGACGACGGCGCCAATACCGGCACGCTGCTGCTGGATTTGGGCGGCGTTCAGAGCTTTGATGTGGTGTCCATTGAGGAGGCTATCCAGTTCGGCCAGAGAATCAACCAGTACCGGGTGGAATACCGGGATGCTGCGGGGCAGTGGCATGAGCTGGCTTCCGGCCAGACCATCGGCGGCAAGCGGCTGTGCCGCACCGGCGTGGTCAAGGGCGACCAGGTGCGCATTACCGTCACCGTCCCCGAGGGGAAGGTGCCCATGCTCAGCGAGGTGGGTGTCTACAAGGCCAGCAAGGGCTTCCAGCTTCCCGGGGCAGCTCCCGAGGGCATGGATGTGCTGGACATCACCAACTCCGCCTTCTCCTTCGGCTCCGGCTGGACGGATGAAACCGGCTCCCAGTTCATCGGCGGCACCAACAAGTGGGCCAATACCGGCGCCAGCTTCACCACCACCTTCACCGGCAGCAAGATTTATCTCATGGGTACCAAGGACCCCAACCACGGCAAGGCGGATGTGTATATCGACGGGGAGAAGGTAGCCACCATCGATACGGCGGCCTCCGCCCGTGCCCTGGGACAGATGATTTTCGCCTCTCCCGACCTGCCCCATGGGGAGCATACCCTGGAGCTGCGGGTCACCTCCAAGGCCATCGGTGTGGAGTCGGCCTATGTCATCAACAACAACGGCCTGGGTATGGTGGGTCTGGAGATGGACAGCTATACCATGGGCGAAAATGAGCGGATGGAGGTCAAGGTGGTGCGGGTAGGCGGTACCAACCCCGACCAGAGCGTCACCGTCCGGCTTTCCCCCAACCCCGGCAGCGCCATCCAGGACGACTTTAACACCGAACTGATTACGGAAATCACCTTCCAGCCGGGCGAGACGGAGAAAACCGCCCCGGTGGAAACCCGGCGCAATACCAATGTGACGGGAGACCGGGACTTTACCATCGAGCTGTCCACCCAGGAAAAGGGCTTGATTCTGGGCTTTGATACGGTAGCCACCGTCACCATCCGGGACCGGGACTCCGTGGAAAAGGAAGAATTGCAGGCGCTGGTGGAGGAAGTCCAGGGCCTGCCGGAAAGTTGGTTTGTAAGCGGCTGGGAGGACTTTGCCCAGGCTCTGGAGGCTGCCGAGGCAGTGCTCCAGGCGGAAAGCCCCGCTCAGAGTGAAATCGCGGACGCCTACTTCGCCCTGCTGGAAGCCCGAGACCTTCTGGTGGAGCGGGAGCAGTACACCCAGGACGACCCCTTCTACCTGCCTGACCAGACGGATACCGCCCTTACCCTGGAAGCGGAATTTGCTGAGCTTCACAATGTAGAGCTGCCCAGCGACGGACAGTGGGCACTGCAGGTGGCCAAGGCCGGCTGGTCCAGCCACGGGGAGTACATCAACTGCCTGAACCAGGAGGACACCATCTCCTTCCCCTATGTGGCAAAGGTTGCCGGCACCTACACCGTCACCGCTACTTACCGCAGCGGCGACACCAAGAACAAGCTGGCCTGGTCTGAGCCGGATGGGAAGATTACAGCCGGAGAAGTGGTAGCCGGTGCCGGGGACGAGGCCCGGGAAACCCATACCGTCACTTTCACCCTGGAGGTGACCGAGATTGGCGCAGGTACCCTGGTATTTACCGGTCCCGACACCAAATCTCCTCAGCTGGACAAGCTGGACATCACCCTTACCACCCCCGCCAGCTGTGCTGTGACGGTGAACACCCAGGGACAGGGTACGGCTTCTGCCGATACCGCTGAGGCTGCCCCCGGGGAGACCGTGACCCTTACCGCCCAGGCGGCGGAAGGCTGGCACTTCGTCCGGTGGGAAAGTGCGGATGTGGTGGTGGAGAACAACGCCTTCACCATGCCCGAGAAGGCTGTGACGGTGACGGCGGTGTTTGAGGAGGACGCTACGGAGCCTACCGAGCCCACTGACCCTAGTGAGCCTACCAAGCCCACCGAGCCTACTGACCCCAGTGAGCCCACCAACCCCACCGAGCCTACTGACCCCAGTGAGCCTACCAAGCCCACGGAGCCCAGTGAGCCCACCAAGCCCACAGAGACCACCAAGCCTGCCACCGACCCGGAGGGCCCTGCCCAGACCGGCGAAACCGGCAATCCGGCTCTGCTGGCAGCCCTGCTTCTCACCTCCGCCGCTTGCCTGAGCGTGACGGCAGTGGAGCTGAGAAAGCAGAAAAACCGTTAACCGTTGGGGGATTTCTCCGGTTTCCGGGGAAATCCCCCCAATCAGGAAGGAAAAGAATTGGTTCCTGCATACCCCAGCGAAAAAAAGCGTAAGGAGCAAGCAGATTATGAAACCAGTATTCAAGCGAACCCTTTCCGCAGCTCTGGCTGCGGCGCTTACCCTGGGCTGTGCCCCGGTGGTAAACGCAGTCCCCCTGGCCGGCTCCGCCGTATATGACGAGGCACTCAATATGCGGGAGGAACATTTCCTCAGCGGCGTGAAGTTCACAGATGGTGAGGCGGGCTTCACCGGTGACGAGTGGTACGATGAAAGTGAGGTCATCGGTATCAACCGGGAGCGGGCCAAGAGCCAGTTTATCTCTTATCATTCCACCGATGCGGCTCTGGCCGCCGAAAAGTCCGTCATGGACAGTGTAGGCCCGGAAACTTCGGAGTTTTACCAGCTTCTCTCCGGGAAGGACTGGGATTTTGCCCTGGTAGAGAACCCCGCCGAGGCAGAGAAGGTGGATGAGCTGTATCTGGCCAAGACCTACGAGGGCGATGCCTTCCAGAAGGAATATGTGCCCCAGGCCTGGCAGACCTATCGGAACGAGGACGGTACCTTCAAGTACGATGAGCCTATGTACACCAACCACTCTTTGCCCTGGTTCGGCAATTTTGAACCCCAGGACTACAACAACCCCCACGCCCCCACCCAGTACAACCCGGTGGGCTACTACCGCACCACCTTCACGGTGCCGGAGAATTGGGACGGACGGGAAATTTTCATTTCCTTCCAGAGTGTGGAGTCTGCCTACTATCTCTATGTGAACGGCCACAAGGTGGGCTACTCCACCGACGCCTTCACTGCCCATGATTTCAACATCACCCCCTACCTGGAACCCGGGGAGAATACCATTGCCCTGAAGGTGTTCCGGTGGTCCATTGGCAGCTGGCTGGAGAATCAGGACTTCATCCGCCAGAGCGGTATCTACCGGGATGTGTACCTGTATTCCAAGGACGAGGCGGAAATCCGGGATTTCTTTGTGAAGACCCAGTTTGATGACCGCACCAGCGTGGACAGTGACGTGAATGTCACCGTGGAGACGGACCTGCGGGCCCTCCATAACCAGCAGGCAGGCACCTATACCCTCTCTGCCCGGATTCTGGACAACAACGGCACCCCTGTGGCCTCCGCTGATGACCAGACTGTGACCCTGAATGCCGCCGGAACCTTTGAGGAAAAGCTCCGGGATGCGGGCACCACCGTTACCAGCACCATGAAGGTAACGAACCCCGCCAAGTGGTTCCCCGACACCCCCAACCTGTATAGCCTGGTGCTGGAGCTGAAGGACGCCGAGGGCAACGTGATGGAGTCCGTGGTGGAGCGCATCGGCTTCCGGGAGATCTACAAGGTGGACATCACCGCCGACGGTCGGGAGCAGATGCAGATTACCGGCCGCCAGATGATCCTGCGGGGCGTCAACCGTCACGACACCGACCTGGAGTACGGCCATGCCCTGCGGTATGAGGACTACCTGACGGATCTGACCCTCATGAAGCAGCACAACCTGAACGCCATCCGCACCGCCCACTACCCCAACGACAAGGTGCTCTACAGCCTGGCGGACGAACTGGGCATCTATGTGTGTGCCGAGGCCAACATTGAGAGCCACAGAGCCGCTTCCTACGGCGCCAAGGTGCCCACCGGCACCGGCAACGGTATGCCGGAGTGGGTGGCTACGGTCACCGACCGGGTGGCTACCAACCTGGAAATGTATAAGAACAACCCCAGCGTGGTGATGTGGTCTTTGGGCAACGAGGCCACTTACAGCTATGCACCCCTGAACGAAAACTACGGCTTCTGGGTGGCCTCCATGTACCTGCTGGCCCGGGACCCCAGCCGCCTGCGGAAGTACGAGCGGGAAAGCGAAAACTATCAGCACCCCTATGTAAAGACCAACGGCCAGGACCCCTGGAGCGTGGATGTGCGGAAGAACAACATCGTGGACATTCATTCCACCCAGTATGTCCTTCCCGACTATGTGGCGGGCTACAACGGCCGGATGCCCTTCATCCACTCTGAGTACAACCATGCCATGGGCCTGTCCTACGGCAACGCCAAGGAGCACTGGGACGCCATCCGGCAGAACGATAAGGCCCAGGGCGGCTTTATCTGGGACTATGTGGACCAGTCCATCCGCACCGTCCGGTACGGTACCGACGGCACGAAGGAAGAGTTCTGGGGCTACGGCGGCGACTGGATTGACAAGAATGCCAACGACGATGCCTTCTGCGGCAACGGTATGCTCTTTGCCGACCGCACCCCCACCCCCAAGATGACGGAGGCCAAGAAGGTACACCAGCAGGTGAACTTCTACGCCGACAGCCTGGAAGCTGTCCCCGGCGGCACCCTCTCTTTGCAGGTGGTGAACGAATACGAGAACACAAGCCTTGACGCCTTCTCCATCTCCTGGGAGCTGTGGGAGGACGGCATCAAGAAGCTGGGCGGCGACGACCTGAATCTTACCGCCCCCGCCATGAAGGGCAAGAGCCTCATGACCGGCAGCCATGTGGAGGACTTTGACATCCAGCTTCCCATGTTCGAGGCCATGGAAGGCCGGGACTACCTGCTGAACATCTCTGTGAAGCTGAAGGAAGGCAACGCCTGGGCCGAGAAGGATTACGAGATTGCCGGCCAGCAGTTCCAGCTGACCCTCCCCGGCACAGCCCAGGAGGAGGCGGAGCCCACCACCAAGGAATTTACCAAGATGGAGCAGCTGGGCAGCCGGCTGACTCTGGAAGGTATGACGGACAACAATCAGAAGTTTGCCATCGTGCTGGATACCGCCAAGGGCATCATCCTCTCTTACAGCCTGGACGGCACCGTGGTGATGACCCAGGGCCCGGAGCAGAGCCTTTACCGGGCAGAGACCTATAACGACACCACCGTGGGCAAGGATGCCAACCTGAAAAATGCCGGAAGCTATGAGAACCTGTCCGATGTGGAAGTGGCTGTGACCCAGGACAGCAGCCAGGTGCTCATGGCTATGAGCGGCAGCATGAAGGTGGACGCCAGCGCCCTGATGGCCTACCAGATTTACGGCAACGGCGAAATCGTGGTGCTGAGCCAGTTCCTGCCCAACAGCAACTTTGCCCCCAACGGCCTGCCCAAGATCGGCGGACGGATGATGATTTCCGGGGAATTTGACAACCTGACCTACTATGGCCGGGGCCCGGAGGAAAACTATGTGGACCGGAAGAGCGGCTACGATGTGGGCGTATACCAATCCGTGGTGTATGACTACGCCAACGCCATGGGCGCCGACTCCACCTGGGACGGCTGGCGGATGCTCAAGCCCCAGGAAAACGGCAACCGGACGGACATCCGCTGGACGGCTCTGACCAACGACGAAGGCATCGGCCTGCTGGTCACCGGCTCCGGCCTGCTGGAAAGCTCTGTGGCCCACTATACCGCAGAGGATATGAACGCCGGTACCTACAACAATCCTACCTACCGCCATCCGGGGCAGGTTCCCCAGCGGGAGGAGATTGTGTGGAACATCGACCTGCACCAGAACGGTGTCAGCGATACCGCCTTTATGGGGCACAAGCCTTTGAATGGCTATTTCTTCCCCACCAACCAGAGCTACAGCTATTCCTACCGGATTTCCCCGGTGAATACCAAGGCTCCCGAGACCCTCATGGCTGAGAGCCACAAGCCCTTTGCCGTTCCCTCCTCCTCTTACCCCATCACCGGTATTTACATCAACGATAACCCGGTGGCGGGCTTTGATGTGAACAGCGAAACCGGCGCCAGCTACACCCTGGCTGCGGATGAGTCCATCGAGAAGGTGACCGTGGACGGCACCTCCGACTTCACCGTTACCTACAACGAGGACGGCACCATGACCGTCTCCGCCGTGAACAACTACGGTCAGGAATTCTCCTATCAGGTGAAGCTGAGCCGGGAAGGCAAGGAGCTGGACCGCACCGCTGTCAGCGCCATCCGCACCGACAACAACTACAACGGTCAGCCCGGCAGCAACATGATTGACGGCAATGCCGCCACCATCTGGCACTCCAACTGGAGCGACAGCAGCACCTCCAAGCTCAGCCGCCTGTGGTTCATGGCGGAGCTGACAGATCCCACCGCTATCAACGGCATCCGGTATCTGCCCCGGTCCGACAGCAATAACTTCAATGGCGCTTACGGTGAGCATGATATTTACATCAGCAACAGCGACAAGCCCCTGAACCAGCTGAGCACCGACCCCAACAGCGCCGACTGGACGAAGGTTGGCTCCGGCAGCTGGGCAAAGAGCAGCGGCTGGAAGAACACCGCCTTCGACATGACCCAGGCCAAGTACATTCTGGTGATGCCCCGCAGCACCCACGGCGATACCGAGAACGCCTGGGGCTCCGGCGCAGAGTTCCGGGTTACCACCGGTACCCAGGTCAACGGTCAGGATGTGACCGTAACCCTGGAGGAGCGCTACGAGTACCAGGGCGGCCCGGTCCGTCCTGCACCTCAGGTGACCCTGGACGGTCAGACCCTGATTCTGGGGGTGGACTACACCCTGACCTATGCCGATAACGAAGCCCCCGGTGAGGCAACCCTTACGGTGAACTTCTGCGGCGCTTTCCAGGGTGACCCCATTACCAAGTCCTTCACCATTGTAGACGGCACCCAGCGCACCCTGACCCTGGTGGTGGGAGGCGAGACCACCACCCAGCAGGTCTATGCCGGGGAGACCGTGACCCTGGACGCAGGGGAGGACCCGGCAGACAAGCTGTTTGACCGCTGGACTTCCAACAATGCCCAGGTGAAGTTCCAGAGCGCTATCAGCAGAACCACCACCTTCGTTATGCCCGATGCGGATGTGACCGTGACGGCAGAATATGTGGAGGCTTACACCGTGACGGTGGTCGGCGGCTTCCTGGATGAAGGCCGCACCATCACTTCCCAGAAGTACAAGGTAGGCTCCGGCGTCACCTTGTATGCAGACGAGCCGGAAGGCAAGCTCTTTGACCACTGGACCACCGACGGCCAGGACGCCCACATCACCGACCCGGCCCGGACCCCGGCTCTGCTGGAATCCACCCCCGCCCGGGATGTGATCGTCACCGCCCACTACCGCACCGATGAGAGCTTCTTCAAGGTTGTGGATAAGCTTCCCGACCACCGGTATCTGGGCACCACCTTTACCCCGCCTGAAACCCTGGCTGTGATTCAGGGGGACCAGCAGACCGATGCTCAGGTGACCTGGAACGAGGGTCAGGTGGCAGCCATCAACAACACCACCACCGTTTCCATCCTGCCCCTGACCGGCACCATCGGCGAGCATACCGTGTCCACCCAGGTGGCGGTGGTTCCCGGCAATGTGGTGTACTTTGTGGACAGCGGCGCTGAAAGCTTCTCCGACCTGGCTCAGGCCATTATGAAGCACAACGCCGGCACCCTTCTGAACCAGAACCCGGACCAGATGTATGACGCCGAGAGCGGCTGGGGCTGCACCAACGATGAGTCCCAGGTGGAAACCAATGTGATGGGGGATGTGACCGCTTACTCCACCATCCGGAACATGACCGACGGAAAGGGCGAGGAACCCAACGACGGTCGGGGCAAGCCCCTGACCTACCGGTTTGACAATCTGGAAGCCGGCACCTATCAGGTGTATGTGGGCTACCAGAACATCTGGTACCAGACTACCTGGCAGCGGAACGCCACCATAGAGCTTCTCCAGGGCGAGAATGTCCTTGCCACCACGGAGAAGAACCTGAACAGCGAGACCCCTGCAAACTTCCAGATGACCATGACCCTGGAGAATCCCGGCTCCGTGGAGCTGAAGATGACCCCCAAGGAAACCGCCAACGCCAACAACGATATGCTGGTGAGCTTCATCGTCATTGTGAAGGACGGGGAGATTGTGGAGCCCCAGACCTATCCTGTGACTGTGAATGTCCAGGGTCAGGGCACTGCCTCTGCCAATGTGGTCAATGCCCTGCCCGGGGAGACCGTAACCCTCACCGCCCAGGCGGAAACCGGCTGGCACTTTGTCCGCTGGGAGAGCCGGGAGGTCACGGTGGAGAACAACACCTTCACCATGCCCGGTAAGGCTGTGACCGTGACGGCCGTCTTTGAGCAGGACCACACCCACAGCTACGGCCAGCCCACCTTCCAGTTCAGCGAGGACGGCAAGTCCGCCAAGGCGGTGTTCGCCTGCGGCTGCGGCGACGAGCAGGAGGTAACGGCAGAGGTTTCCGCAAAGGTAAAGACGGAAGCTACCTGTACCGAAATGGGCGTGACCACCTACACCGCCACCGTGACCTTCGGCGGCGAGACCTACTCCGCCCACAAGGATGTGGCGGACATCCCCATGACCGACCACAAGACGGAGCTGACAGGCAAGAAGGAGCCCACCTGCACCGAGCCCGGCTACACCGGTGACCGGAAGTGCAGCGACTGCGGCACGGTGGTGGAAAAGGGCGAGGAAATCCCTGCCCTGGGACACAACTTCGTGGACGGCAAGTGCACCCGCTGCGGCGCAGTAGACCCGGATTACACCGAGCCCACCAACCCCACGGAACCCAGCGACCCCACCAAGCCTACCGATCCCAGTGAGCCCACCAATCCCACAGAGCCCACCAAGCCCACAGATCCCAGTGAGCCCACCGAGCCCACGGAATCCAGTGAGCCCACCCAAAAGCCCACACAGACCACCAAGCCTGCCACCGATCCGGAGGGCCCGGATCAGACCGGCGAGAGCTTCCGTCCGGTGCTCCTGGCAACCCTGCTTCTCATCTCCGCTGCCTGCCTGGGTGTCATCCTGGTGCAGACCCGGAAGTGGAAAGTCCGGTAATCCCATCGTAGCATAACCCCACCCCCACAGGGAAGTCTCCCTGTGGGGGTTTTTCCGGTTGACATCCGGGGAAAAAGCTGGTAAAATAGCCCATATATTTTTGGGAATGAAGTTCTCCCACGGCTATGCCGGAACCGCCTGATGAGCTAAGGAAACTCTGAATAAATCGTCTGCGGCTGGATAGCGAATCTTTTTTGCCATCCATGCAGAATGAAAAACGGGAAATACATACAGTATTCCGCCGTTTTCCATTCTTTTGTCTGACGAAAAATCTCTCGCT
>DVGG01000023.1 GCA_018712825.1 Candidatus Faecousia excrementipullorum
AGGGAAGCTCTGAATAAATTGGCAAGAGCTGGCAGCGTGAGATTTTTCGTCAGACAAAAGAATGGAAAACAGTGGAATACTGTATGTATTTCCTGTTTTTCATTCTGCGTGGATGGCGAAAAAGATCCGCTTTCCAGCCGCAGACGATTTATTCAGAGTTTCCTTAGTAGTGGTAGACCTTTTTCAGTTTTACCAGGTAGAAAAGGGATATGCACAGGGCCAGGATTTCCGCCACCGGAACCGCCAGCCAGATTCCGTCCAGCTCCCAAAGCCAGGGAAGAAGCAAGAGGCTCAGAATCAAAAATACAAAGGTTCGCAGGAAGGACAGAATCGCCGACACCACGCCGTTGGAAAAGGCGGTAAAGAGGGCCGAAGCGAAGATATTGATGCCTGTAAACAGAAAGCTGATGGAAAACAGGGCAAAGCCGTGGCTGGTGATGGCATAGACCGGGCTGTCCGGAGTTACGAACACCCGGATTACCGGGCCGGAGCACAGCTGGGACAGACCAAAGACCACCACCGATATGACACCGATAATCACAAGGCTGTTGCGAAATACCTTTTTCAACTGTACCGTATTGGCACTGCCGTACTGGAAGCTCACCACGGGAGCAACGCCGGTGGAAAAGCCGAAAAACACGGAGGTCATCAGAAACTGGGCATACAGCACGATGGTAATGGCCGCCACCCCCGACTCCCCGGCATAGCGGAGCATCAGAGTGTTGAACAGGAAGGTGGTGATGGCCAGAGCCAGATTGCTCACCATTTCCGAAGCCCCGTTGGTACAGCTGTGGAGCAGCACCCGTCCCCGGAAAACAGGCTTCACAAAGTACAAGGTTCCCTTCCGGTTCACCAGGAAGTATATAAGGCCGAACAGTCCGGGAATGGCATAGCCAATGGCGGTAGCCAGGGCTGCGCCGGACACCCCCATATGGAAAACCACAATAAACACATAGTCCAAAAGGATATTGGACAGGCCCCCCAGGACTGTCACCACCAGTCCCAGCTGGGGCTTTCCCGCTGTAACAAAGTAGTTCTGAAACAGCACCTGAAATACCGCCAGAGGCGAGGCCAGCACCAGAACAAAAAGGTAACCCCGGCAATATGGGTACAAAAGGGGGGTCGCTCCCAGCAAATGAAGCAGCGGCTCCATAAAAAGGGAACCCAGCAAGGCAAAGGCAACGCCCAGGGCCAGACCTACCGCCACGGAGAAGGAGAAGTTCTCCCGGGCCAGGTGCATATTCCCTTCTCCCATGTTTCTTGCAATGATGGCGCTGCTGCCGGTGGACAGCATGATGGAAAAGGCAAACATGATGCTGGGAACAGGATACACGATATTAAGGGCTGACAGGGCGTTTTCTCCCACGAACTGGGCCACGAAGGCACCGTCCACCATCTGATATAGGGCCATAAACACCATCATAACGGCGGTGGGAGCGGTGAATTTCAGCAGGGCCGGAATCCGGAAATCCTGATCCAGCCGATTGTCGGACATAAGAATTTTCCTCCTGTTGTGTTTTTCTAATCTCCATGGTAAACTATACAGTAACTGTATAGTCAAGGGGGAAAATAAAAAATGTCCCAAAACAATCGGCTGTTTACCATCGGGCAGTTTGCAGCCCTGCACCGCATCAACAAGAAAACCCTTATGTGGTACGACCAGATTGGTCTGTTCACCCCGGCAGTGGTGAAGGGGAACGGCTACCGCTACTACACCTATCAGCAATGCTTTGTGCTGGAAACCATTCTGATGCTCCGGGAGCTGAATGTGTCCATTCCGGAGATTCAGCAGTTTATGGCCCACCGCACCACCGATTCCTTCCAGGCCATTTTGCAGGAGAAAAACCGGCAGATTCAGGACACCATTGCCCACCTGAATCAGGTGCAGGAGGCTCTTCAACATCAGATGGAGGGGCTGTCCTCTTTGAAAAATCTGGATTTGTATGGGTATTCCCTGGTGGAAAAGCCCGCCCAGAGGCTCCTCCTCCGGAAAACCCCATCCAAGATTCCTCCGGAGCAGGAGGCAGAGCTCCTGTTCTCCGAGGTGGGGCGGCACGGTGCCTACCGGATGTATGGGATTCTCTACGGTGCCATTCTTCCGGCGGAAAGCCTGTACCGCCAGGACTTTACCGACTACCGGGGTATCTTTCTCCAGATTCCCCAGGCGGAAATCGAGGCCAATGTCCACATCCAACCGGCTGGGCTTTACCTTCGCACCCACTTCAAGGGAAGCTGGGAGGGACTTCCCGGCAAGTACCGGGAAATCATGGCCTATGCCCAGGAGCAGGGGCTGGAATTTACGGGCTATTCCTACGAAACCGGCATCAACGATGTAATCAGCAATGCTCCGGAGGACTATATCACCCGGATTGAGATTCCCATCCAGGAAAAGGAAAAGCGTCCATAATACGCCAAAGCCCCCGGAAGCAAAAGCTTCCGGGGGCTTTACTTATGATAATCAGTAGGCAATGCCCCAGTAGATCATCTTCTTGGCGGGCTTGCCGCAGATGGGGCAGGTGTCTGCCAGGTGCTCCTGCTGGAAGGGGACGCAGCGGGAGGACATTCCGGCCACTTCCTTCATCTTCAGCTCGCAGGCTTCCTCGCCGCACCACATGGTCTTGATGAAGCCGCCGTTCTTCTGCTGCAGCTCCTTGGCCTCTTCCAGAGAGTAGGCAGGGTAAATGTGCTCCTCCAGGTTCTTCTTGGCCTTCTCATACATGCCGTGATGCACCAGCTCCAGCTGCTCTGCCACGGCCTTTTCCAGGTCCTCCAGCTTCACAACGGTCTTTTCGCCGTCGTTACGCCGCACCAGAACCACCTGGCCGTTTTCCAGATCCCGGGGGCCGCACTCTACCCGCAGGGGCACGCCCTTCATCTCGTACTCGGCACACTTCCAGCCCATGGAGTTGTCGGAATCGTCCACCTTCACCCGGAAGCCGGCAGCATCCAGACGCTGACGGACAGCCTCCGCCCCTTCCAGAACGCCGGGCTTGTGCTGGGCGATGGGCAGGACGATGACCTGAATGGGGGCAATCTTGGGGGGCAGCACCAGACCATTATTGTCGCCGTGGGTCATAATAATGCCGCCAATGAGACGGGTGGACACGCCCCAGGAAGTCTGGTGGGGGTTGACCCGCTGGTTGTTCTTGTCGGTGAAGGTGATGTCAAAGGCCTTGGCAAAGCCGTCGCCGAAGTAGTGGGAGGTACCGGCCTGGAGCGCCTTCCGGTCGTGCATCATGCACTCGATGGTGAAGGTGGCCTCAGCGCCGTTGAACTTCTCCTTGTCGGTCTTCTGGCCCCGGGTCACGGGCATGGCCAGGACATTTTCGCAGAAGTCGGCGTACACCGTCAGCATCCGCATGGTCTCTTCCATGGCCTCCTCGGCGGTGGCGTGCATGGTGTGGCCCTCCTGCCACAGGAATTCTCTGTGCCGCAGGAAGGGACGGCTGGTCTTTTCCCAGCGGAGCACGCTGCACCACTGGTTATACATCTTGGGAAGATCCCGGTGGGACTGGATAATGTCCCGGAAGTGCTCACAGAACAGGGTCTCGGAGGTGGGGCGGATGCAGTACCGCTCCTCCAGCTTCTCGCTGCCGCCGTAGGTGACCCAGGCACACTCCGGTGCGAAGCCCTCCACATGATCCTTCTCCTTCTGGAGCAGGCTCTCGGGAATCAGCATGGGCATATACACGTTCTCGGCACCGGTCTTTTTGAACTCCGCATCCATCAGCCGCTGAATATTCTCCCAGATGGCGTAGCCATAGGGACGGTAAATAAACACGCCCTTGATGGACGAATAGTCAATCAACTGAGCCTTCTTGCATACATCCGTATACCACTGGGCAAAATCCACCTCCATGTCGGTGATTTGCTCAACCTTTTTGTCCTTTGCCATAGGTGACATCCTCTCGAACTCATGTTTTTTTGCTATTATTGTAGCACACCTGTCAAGGGTTTGCATAGGATGAAGCAACCATTTTTATCCGTTTTTTCCAGGAGGTTCCCATGAAACAGGTGACTTTGCTGCTGGAGCCCTGTGTGGTTCTCTTTTACAGCCGGATCGCAGAAACCTTGCACAAACCCCCGGAGCAGGTAATGGCCGACGCCCTTTTCAAGCTGGCAGGGGAGCTGTCCCTGGAGGCCCTGTCCCGGGAATAATTTTCGGGAAGGCGTTGTAATTTCCTTAAAAATTTGCTATACTGATGAGTAACTAATGCAACTGAGGTATTTCTATGAAATCCATTCGTGAAATTTACAAGATTGGCAAGGGCCCTTCCTCCTCCCATACCATGGGGCCGGAACGGGCGGCTCAGCTGTTTCGGAGCCAGTATCCCCAGGCGGATGCCTTTCGGGTGATTCTTTACGGCTCTCTCAGCAAAACCGGCGTAGGTCACGGCACCGACCGGGTTCTGCGGCAGGTCCTGTCCCCTTTGCCTACGGAAATCGTCTTTTCCCAGGAGAATCTTCCTGACAACCACCCCAACACCCTGGATTTTTACGCTCTGAAAGATGGGCAGGAGTTGGGGTATCTGCGGGTGGAGTCCATCGGCGGCGGCGACATCTCCATTGAAGGCCACCCGGAGGTCTCCGGCAAGGACGTTTACCCGGAAAACTCCTTTGCGGAAATCGTCGATTTTTGCAAATGGCGCTACATCAACCGTCTCAGCGACTATGTGCTGATGAACGAGGGGCCGGAGATTTTCGACTTCCTCATGGAAGTGTGGCAGACCATGAAGCAGACCATCGCCGACGGCCTTGCCGCCACCGGAACCCTCCCCGGGGGGCTGGGGGTGCAGCGGAAGGCCAAGTACCTGTATGAGCAGGAGCTGACCACGGAAGTGCCCCAGGTGCGGGAGTGCCGGCTCATCTGCGCCTATGCCTATGCGGTGGCAGAGCAGAACGCCGACAACGGCACCATCGTCACTGCCCCCACCTGCGGCGCCTGCGGCGTATTGCCCGCAGTCCTCAAATACATCCAGGACACCCGGAACCTCACCGACCAGGAAATCTGCCGGGGCCTGGCCACCGCCGGCATCATCGGTTCTCTTACCAAGCGGAACGCCTCTATCTCCGGTGCCGAATGCGGCTGCCAGGCAGAGATCGGCACCGCCTGCTCCATGGCGGCGGCGGCTCTGGCGGAGCTGTATGGCCTGAACTTGGATCAGGTGGAATACGCCGCAGAAATGGCCATGGAGCATCACCTGGGCCTGACCTGCGACCCCATCTGCGGTTTGGTGCAGATCCCCTGCATCGAGCGCAACGCCGTGGCTGCCATGCGGGCCATGAACGCCTGCAACCTCAGCTATTTCCTCTGCGGCACCCGGAACATCAGCTACGACATGGTGTGCAAAGCCATGAAGGAAACCGGCCTGAACCTGAGCCACCTCTACAAGGAAACCAGCGAAGGCGGCCTCGCCCGGATGTACGCCCGGCGTACTCCCAATCTGGGCTCCTGATAAAAAAGGGAATCACCCCCCTGCTGAACCATCCCGCCATACAATATACGACAGCCAACACCGGCAGCTTACCCGGTGTTGGCTGTTTTTGTGTATTCAGAAGAATCGAACGCTTCCAATCCATAACATCACAGACTGTACCCACACAGCAAAGAAAGGACATCAAGCAAGAGATACTACCAGCGGACACGCTGGGCAAATATTTTCTCTCCTCATTATCTTGACAGGAAAGAATCTATGTGATATGATTTTGATATCAAAATCGCATATGACAAGGAGGAGAAAAGCTATGCGTGAAATAATACTGCAAAACAAGAAAAATGGTATGCCTGTGCTGATTTCCATTCTCGTACTTTACTGTGCTGCCATCGCAGGGTTTATCTGGTCCGGAACCTCCCAATCCGCCATCGGTTGGACCTTTGCCAATATTGTGGTATTGGCCTTGGCCGCAATTTGGAGCGTTCTTGGTCTGATTTTGGCCTGTGGTCTGAAGGTGTTGCGTCCTCAGGAAGCTCTGGTATTGACCCTGTTCGGCGACTACATTGGCACCATCAAAGGCGAAGGATTTTACTTTGTAAATCCCTTCTGCTCCGGCGTAAACCCTGCCGCAAAAACCCGGCTGAACCAAAGCGGGGATGTGCGCGAGGTTGCCCAGGGCACGAACAAAGCCGGCATGGAACCTGCCGGAAACAAGCTGAGCCTGAAAGTAATGACCCTGAACAACAATCGCCAGAAAATCAATGACTGCCTGGGCAATCCCGTAGAGATTGGTATTGCGGTAACCTGGCGCATTGTGGATACAGCCAAGGCCGTGTTCAATGTGGAAAATTATAAAGAGTTTTTGTCCCTGCAATGTGATACCGCATTGCGGAACATTGTCCGGATTTACCCCTACGACGTTGCGCCGAATGTGGATACCACCGGTGACGGCCTGGCAGATGACGGCAGCCTGCGGGGTTCCAGCGAAGTTGTCGCCGCTCGAATCAAGAACGAAATTCAGGAGCGGGTTCACCAGGCAGGGTTGGAGATTCTGGAAGCAAGAATCACCTACCTCGCCTATGCGCCGGAGATTGCGGCAGCCATGCTCCAGCGCCAGCAGGCATCGGCGATCATTGACGCCCGCAAAATGATTGTAGACGGTGCAGTTGGTATGGTTGAGATGGCGCTGGAACGCCTGAACGAAAACCAGGTGGTAACGCTGGATGAAGAACGAAAAGCCGCAATGGTCTCCAATCTTCTGGTGGTACTCTGCGGCAACCGGGATGCTCAGCCGGTAGTGAATTCCGGCAGCTTGTACTGATGGCCGGGGAGAAAAAGCAAATCCCGCTGCGTCTGTCTGCTGCTTTGTACGCAGCAATTGCTGCCTGGGCAGAGGATGACTTCCGCTCAGTAAACGGTCAAATTGAGTATCTGCTTACTGAGTGCGTTCGCCAGCGAAAAAAGAACGGGCGTCCGGTCCCCCACCAGCTGGATGTTCCTCCGGATTTGGATATCGAATAAACAACTGGGAATCGGTTCCTGTTCGGTTTGAGGAAAACCGTCTGGAGCAGATTCCCAGTTTTCTTGTGGGATACCGGTGACACGGCAAACGAAGGCGCCCTGACTCTGGACATCTATTTTTACGGAATCTCGGTCCTTATACAGTCTTTACCCCCCCCGCCTTGCCCACATTGCATTTTAGGTTGTGGTAGTCCGGACGAAAAAAGATTCCGGTTTTGCCTTGAAAAAACAGGGAGTTTGTGGTAAAGTTAATTGATAAAGACAGGGGTGTGTTACCTCTGCAAATTGAAGGAGAGCAAGGTTATATGTAATTAGGTATCGGCGTTCAAACGCCGGATTCCATATCTCTATACCTCTCTATAAACGCCGCTAAAGCCTGATACAGCGCGGTTTTACGCAAAACCAACCAAATTATAACTTCATATTTCTCTATGCAGTCCCACGCGGAAATGGCGTAAAAATGGCGTAGAGGAATCGGCTGTTTTGCAGATGAAAAGAGCACTACTACTTTTAGAAAACACAAGATGAGCACGGCCTATACAAATGGGTCGTGCTCATCTTTTTCATACGGTCAAATGGTTCCGTGCTTACTTGACATCGCTATTGGTAGGATTCGGACGGAAATCTTCCTGAACGCCTTCGTTCAGATTAAAGCACATGGTTTTCGCGTCAGCAACCCAGAAACCGCGAACGCGGTACCGCTTGCCCGGAACCCAATCCTCGCCCGCGGCAGCGCGGAGCGGTTCCAGCAAATTCTTGCTGGAAATCGTCACAACGCCCTTCTGTTCGCCCCGCGGCTTGGAGAACTTAAAACCCTTCGGCTCGTTGCTCTTGCACATACGGATTGCAAACACCTTCGGCTGGGCCTGAAACAGGGCAATGGGGGCGGATGTACTTTCCGCCATTCTGATAGGGTATCACCCGGTTTACTTCTGGAGCACAAAGGCCTCGAAGGGGCGCATGGTCACGGCGCCGTCGGGGGCGCTGCCGGGGTAATTGTCGATCAGGCACCGGGCCCCGGCAAAGTCGGCGGGAATGGCAAAGGCCGCTTCCTGATCCGAGAAATTGCAGGCAATCAGGTAGTCCTCGCCGGTCTCGGCCAGGGTGCGCCGGTAGGCGAAAAGCTGGGGATCCGCCTCCGCTAGCAGCTGGAAGGAGCCGTACACCAGCCCCAGATGGGCTTTGCGCAGGGCGATCATCTTCTTGTAGTAGTTGAGCACCGAGTCCGGGTCTTTGGCCTCGGCGGCGGCGTTGATGGCGGTGTAGTTGGGGTTCACCTGGATCCAGGGGGTACCGGCGGTGAAGCCGGCGTTGGGAGAGTCGTCCCACTGCACCGGGGTGCGGGCGTTGTCCCGGCTGCGCAGGGCCAGGCACGCCATCATTTCGTCTGCAGAAATCAAGCCTGCGCCGGTCAGCTCCTTGAAGGCATTGAGACTTTCGATATCCCGGTACTGGCTGAGATCTTTGAAATAGGCGTTGGTCATCCCCAGTTCATCGCCCTCATAGATGTAGGGAGTACCCTGCAGGCTCAGCAGGCAGGTAGCCAGCATCTTGGCGGAGAGGGGCGAGTCATCGCCCCAGCGGGATGCAGCCCGGGGCTGATCGTGATTGCCCCAGAACAGGCTGTTCCAGGCTTTGCCGTCCAGGCCAGTCTGCCAGTGACTGAGAATTTTCTTGAGCTGCATAAAGTCGTAGCGCTTGGTGGTCCACTTGCCCAGGGGCCCGTCCCCAATGCCGACGTGCTCAAACTGGAAGACCATGTTCAGCTCCTTGCCGTCCAGCCCCGCATACTGGGGGGCGTTTTCCACCGTGGCGCCGGGGGTCTCGCCCACCGTCATGATGTCGTATTTCGAGAGAACCCGCCGGTTCATCTCCTGCAAAAATTCATGGATGCGGGGCCCATTGACATAGTAGGGACCGCCATCGCCATACAGTCCGTGTTTCTCGCCATCCGGAAAGCGCTGGTCCTTGGAAATCTGACTGATGACGTCCATCCGGAACCCATCGATGCCCTTGTCAAACCACCAGGTCATCATGTTGAACACTTCGTCCCGGACTTTGGGGTTCTCCCAGTTCAGGTCGGGCTGCTTGGGGGAGAACAGGTGCAAGTAATACATATCGGTCTGGGGGTCGTATTTCCAGGCCGAGCCGCCGAAGCAAGCGCCCCAGTTGTTGGGCTCGTGGCCGTCTTTGCCCGGCTTCCAGATATAGTAGTCTCGGTAGGGGTTATCCACCGACTTGCGGCTCTCGATGAACCAGGGGTGCTCGTCCGAGGTGTGGTTCACCACCAAATCCATCACAATCCGGATGCCCCGCTGATGGGCCTCGGCCAGCAGGGTGTCGAAGTCCTCCATGGTGCCAAACCGGGGGTTGATGGACCGGTAGTTGGAGATGTCGTAGCCGTTGTCATCCATGGGGGAGTCCATGATGGGGCACAGCCACAGCACATCGACCCCCAGGTCCTTCAGATAGTCCAGCCGGGAGCGGATGCCGTTCAGGTCCCCGATGCCGTCCCCGTCCGAGTCCTGGAAGCTGCTGGGGTAGATTTGGTATACGATGCTTTCTTTCCACCATTTGCGGTCCATGGCAATGCCTCCTTATTCTGCGGGGATGGTGATCCCGTCGTCGTCGTAGCGGTCATAGCTGGCCCCGGGCCAGCCGATCATCCGGATGGTGGCGGGGTCGATTTCGGCCACCGTCTGGGCGGCGTCCGCCACCGGGATGCAGGCGCCCTTGCGGATGAAGAGGGGCACCTCGTTGAGGGCCACCTTCACAAAGTGGGTGCCGGCGGGCAGCACTTCCTGTGTGATACTGCCCTCGGGGCCGAACTTGACAAACAGCATCTCCTCGGGCAGATAGACCATCCGTCCGGTGGCGTTCTGGGTGTAGACCGGGGCGATCATCACCTGGTCGCCCAGCATCAGCTGGTCCTCGGTCTGGACGGCGATTTCGTCCTCGGGGTAGACAAAGGCCAGGGGCCTGAACATCATATCGTTGTGGAAGGCTGCCTTCATGTATTCGCTGTAGAGATAGGGGATCAGCCGGTAGCGGGTATCGATGACGCTGCGGAAATCCTCGGGGCCTTCAAACTGGTAGAACTCCTGCCGGCGGGTGTCGCTGCCCGAGTGGTTCCGCATCAGCGGGGTAAACACCCCCAGCGCCAGCCACCGCAGCAGCAGATCCCGGCTGGTGTCGGCGTTGAAGCCGCCCAGGTCGGCTCCCACATACAGGAAACCGCACATATTGAGGGAGGGCAGCATCTTGAGGTTCAGCAGCAGGTGGCTCCACCAGGAGTGGTTGTCGCCGGTCCAGATGCCGCCGTACCGGTGCATCCCGATGCAGGAAGACCGGGAGAACAGCAGAAACCGTTTGCCCGGGGCAATACTGGCCAGCCCCTCCGAGGCGGCCCGGGTCATGTTGTAGCCGTAGAGGTTGTGGACCTGGTCGTGGCGGACCATTTTGCCGTCCACCTTGTGATAAAAGCAGGCGTAGTCTTCCGGCGCATTGGACAGATTGAGCCAGCCGATGGCCTGGCCAAACTGATCGATGGTGCCGTCTTCATGGGGAACCGGCGGATGATCCAGCCGCTCGGCCAGCCCCTCCCGGGAGTAGAAGATGGCGGGCTCATTCATGTCGTTCCAGAAGCCCTCGATGCCGCAGTCGGTCAGAGCCTTGTACTGGCTGCCGAACCAGGCCCGGGCCTCGGGGTTCAGCACGTCGGGGAAGTGGCTCCACCCCGGCCAGACGGTTCCCTCAAAATCGGTTCCGTCGGCCCGCTTGCAGAAGTAGCCCTTTTCCTTGCCCTCGTCGCAGACCGAATAGCCTGCTTCCTCCTTGACGCCGGCGTCGATGATGGGCACCAGCCGGACGCCCTGCTCTTTCATCTTGGATACAAAGCCGGAAAAATCGGGGAAATCCTCCGGGTTCACCGTGAAGTCCTTGAAGTGGTCCATGTAGTCGATGTCCATGTACACCATGTCCAGGGGAATGTGGGCCTGGCGGTGTTTGGCAACCACCTCTTCAAAGTCGGTTCGGGTCTTGTAGCCGTAGCGGCTCTGGCCGTAGCCGAAGGCGAACTTGGGCGGGATGTAGCTGCGGCCGATGATGGCCCGGAACTGCTTGACCACATCGCAGGCGCTGTCGCCGGTGATGACGTAAAGGGCCAGGTCGGCCCGCTCACAGGTGACTTCCAGCCAATCCCTGCGGGTGAAGCCGATGTCAAACCGAATCCGGGCGGGATAGTCGAAGAACAGCCCCAGATTCTGCTGGCCCGAGATCACGATGAAGTTGTGGGCGGCGTACATTCGCTGCTTGTTTTCGGTGTGGAGGCCGTCGTCCACATTGTCGCTGACGTAGACAAAGCCCCGCTTGTTGATGCCGCGGTTGGCTTCGCCCAGGCCGTAGACCCGGTCGCCCTCCGCCAGGGGGCAGGCAAAGCAGAAGCCGGTCTCGCTGGTTTTGACCGTTCCCACAGGGGGTTCGCCCTGGCTTGCAGGGATTGGTGCGACCACCGATTCGGTGTCAAAGGGGACACCATAGAGATACTTTTGAATCATACCGTTCTCCCAAATAAAAGTGACTGAGTGGTTGTTTTGTCAGACAGAGCGCCCCGTCTCCAGAGCGCTCTGAAAGAATATAAATTAGGGAAACTCTGATTAAATCGGCAAGAGCTGTCAGCGAGAGATTTTTCCTCAGACAAAAGAATGGAAAACAGCGGAATACTGTAAGTATTTCCTGTTTTTCATTCTGCATGGATGGGGAAAAAGATCCGCTGTTCAGCCGCAGACGATTTATTCAGAGGTTCCTTAGGGAGCCTCTGAATAAATAACTCCATTCTGTTCCAAACGGTAAAAAAGACCGATTTTTGGTTTGGTTAAGGAAATTCAAGTGAGAAACAGCCAATATTCCTCAGGTTT
>DVGG01000024.1 GCA_018712825.1 Candidatus Faecousia excrementipullorum
TGAGGAACTTCTCCAATTTCAGGAAAAGAATTCTGTTCTGTAATACATAAAAATCGTGCCGGAGCTCTCACACTCCGACACGATCTCTAACTTTTCTATTTTGGCTCTACCCCAACTATTGACATAGAACCAACATTTTTTCATCATCCTTAAACCTGGGAGCCGGCGTTTTCCCGATCCTTGCCGATATCGGCAATGTCGTAGGGCGTTGTCTGGTACACAAAGTAATTGAGCCAGTTGCTGAACAGCAGATTGGCGTGTCCACGCCAGCGGACAATGGGCTCCCGGGTATCGTCATCATCGGGGAAATAGTTTTCCGGAACATGGATGGGAAGCCCCTGATTCTTGTCCCGGTAGTACTCCTTTGCCAGAGTATCCGGGTCGTATTCAGAGTGTCCGGTGATAAAAATCTGCCGTCCTTTTTTGGTCATCACCGCGTACACACCGGCCTCCTGGGAAGATGCCAGAATTTTCAGCTGGGGAACTGCCTCAATATCCTCCCGGTAAACGGTTGTGTGCCGGGAATGGGGCACCCAAAAAGTATCATCAAATCCACGAAGGAGAATGGCCCGTTTGTAGTCTGCATGGTGAGGGTATACACCGAACAGCTTTTCCGGCAGGGTATGCTTCTGGATACCATAATGGTAGTAAAGCCCCGCCTGAGCCCCCCAGCAAATATGCAGGGTGCTGTGCACATTGGTTTTGCTCCACTCCATAATCCGACAAAGCTCATCCCAGTAATCCACATCCTCAAAGGCCATATTCTCCACCGGAGCACCGGTAATGACCATGCCGTCAAACTTTCTGTCCTTCAGCTGGTCAAATTCCTTATAAAAATTCAGCAAATGCTCCTGCGAGACATTCTTTGCCCGGTGGGAAGCCGTGTGCATCAGCTCCAGCTTTACCTGCAAGGGAGTATTGCCCAAAAGCCGGGAAAGCTGGGTCTCGGTTGCAATTTTCGTGGGCATCAGGTTCAAAAGTACAATCTCCAGAGGACGAATATCCTGGGTGGTTGCCCGATTTTCCGTCATGACAAATATATTTTCCTGCTGCAGGGTTTCTGCAGCAGGAAGCTCATTGGGAATCTGAATTGGCATACAATATTCTCTCCAAAATAAATTCTCTCAAATCCACTAAAATATCAGCTATTTAGCATTTCTTCTGCACTTTTCAGGGTGGTTTCCGTTATGTTGGCACCGCCGATGATTCTTGCCAGCTCCCGCTTCCGTCCCTCTTTGTCCAGGGGGGTTACAGATGTATAGGTTCTGCCGTCCCGCTCTTCCTTGGCAATGAGGAAATGGGTGGTTGCCAGAGCCGCCAGCTGAGGCAGATGGGTAACACACAGCACCTGCTTGTTTTGGGAGACGCTGCGGAGTTTTTCCGCTACCTTCTGGGCGGCGCGGCCGGATACACCGGTATCCACTTCGTCAAAAATCAAAGTCGCCACCTGATCCTGCTGGGCAAGTACATTTTTCATAGCCAGCATAATTCTGGCCAACTCGCCGCCAGAGGCCACCTTGCTCAGAGGTTTCAAGGCTTCACCGGCGTTGGCGGACATATAGAAAGCCACCAAATCTGCTCCGGAAGCGGTCAAATCCGTCTGAGAAAACTGGCACTGGAACTGAACCTTCGGCATATCCAGCTGGGCAAGCTCGGAAAGAATCTGCCGGGAAAGGACTTGGGCACCCGCCTCCCGGCTCTGCCGCAGGCGTTTGGCCGCCTCCCAGGCTGCTTCCTTTGCTTTTTCGCATTGGGCTTTCAGGCGTTCCAGGTGGTCGTCAGAAAACACAATTTCATCCAGTTCCTGACTGGCTTTTTCCTTATAGTCCAGAATATCCTGACAGGTTGCACCGTATTTTTTTCGCAGTCTGTGAATTACATCCAGCCTGCTTTCGATCTCCTCCAACTCGTCGGCAGAGTAAGAAAGGTCGTCTCTTGCGCTGCGCAGCTCCTCAGCCACATCCTGCACCTGATACATCAGGTCGGCAACCCGCTGATGAAGCTCCGTAAAGTCCTCTGAAAAACGGGAAAGGCGGCTCAGAGACCGCTCTGCCTCCCCCAGAAGGGAGGCGGCCCCATCTGTATCCTCTCCACCATAGACGGCATTTACGGCGTCATGGAGATTGTCACTGATTTTTTCGCTGTTTTGCAGCAGCTTTCTCCGTTGCTCCAGGGTTTCGTCTTCTCCCGGGGTGAGTTTCGCCTTTTCAATCTCCTGAATCTGGTAGCGAAGCATCTCCATTTTCCGCAGCTTCTCCCCTTCGTCCATTGTCAGGCTGGCAATCTGCCGCTGAAGCTGGGTATAGGTTTCATATTTTTCCCCATACTCCCGCCGCAGAGGTTCATTGCCGGAGAAGGCGTCCAGAAGAATCAGATGGTTGTTTTCGTCAAACAAGGAAGCAGAATCGTGCTGTCCGTGAATATTGATCAACTGCACACCCAGCTTCCGCAGAATGGAAACAGAAACCAGAGAGCCATTTACCCGGCAGATATTTTTTCCATCCAGGTAAACCTCCCGCTGGATTACGGTTTCCGGGTCGTACTCCACCCCGTTTTCCTGAAACCAGGGAAGCTCCGGCACCTGGGTGAATACACCCCGGACGGAAGCTTTGGTGCTTCCTGTACGAATCATATCCCGGTAAGCCCGCTCTCCCATAATGGCAGAAATGGCGTCAATGACAATGGATTTACCCGCACCGGTCTCACCGGTGAGGACATTAAACCCCTTGTCAAAGGAAATGTCGGCGCACTGGATCACCGCAATATTTTCAATATGCAGAAGACTTAACACGCCTATGCCTCCAATCAGCTCAGCAGTCCTTTGATTTCTCCGCAGAGCACCGCCGCAGAATTGTTATCTCTCATGATTACCAGCAACGTGTCGTCGCCGGCCAGGGTTCCCACCACCGCCCCCATGTTCATGGCGTCAATGGCTGAACCTGCCGCAGAGGCCAAGCCGGGCAGAGTGCGGATAACAATCAGATTCTGGGCGTAGTCAAAGCTGATGACGCTCTCCCGGAAAATGGTGTTCAGCCGGGCAGAAAAGGTGGTAGCCACATCCGAAGTGGATACCGCATAGCGGTAGGTTCCGAAGCTGGTAAGCTCCTTTACAATCCGCAGCTCCTTGATATCACGGGAAATGGTAGCCTGGGTTCCCCGGAACCCCTCCGCCTGCAAAGCAGCCAGCAGCTGCTCCTGGGTTTCGATATTGCGTGTGGAAATGATCTCCAAAATTTTTGCCTGCCGTTGACTTTTCATAGTCTCACCTTAACCAATCCTGAATTTCATATTCACTACTTCAAAAAAGCTTCTGTCTTTCAAGCGAATCAGCTTTGTCTCATACTGGGACTTTCGGATGGTCACCAGGTCTGACATACTGATTCTCTGGGCCTTCCCGCCGTCCACGGAAACAAAAGCGTTTCGCCGGGCGTTTTTCACCAGTTCGATGGCGATGGTTCTTTTGTCGGAGGCCACAATACACCTGCTGGCAACATTGTGGGCGCATATGGGCGTCACCAAAATGCTGTGGGCGTCCGGTTCCACGATGGGACCGCCTGCGGACAGGCTGTAAGCCGTAGAACCTGTGGGGGTCGCCACCACAACTCCGTCCCCGCTGCATCCCATAGCCTGCACCCCATCACAACGGATGCTGAGGTTGATGATTCTGGCAACGGAGCCTTTGGTCACCACCACATCATTAAGGCAAAAATCCTGGAAAATCACGTCCTGATTCCGCTGGACCGTAACATCCAGCATCATTCTGCTCTCCACTTCAAATTCCCCCTGACCCAGCCGGGTCAGCTGGTGCAATTCGCTGCTTTCCAGCTCTGCCATGAAGCCCATGGTGCCGATATTTACGCCAAGAATCGGAACCCCATATCGGGTTGCGGCTTTTGCCATATGCAAAATTGTGCCGTCTCCCCCAAAGCAAACCACGCAAAAGGCTCCCGGCAGTTCCTTTTCCAGCCGGGAAAAACGCAGGTCCTTAGGCAAATCATAGCCCTTGTCAATTTCAAAGGGCAGGCACAACCGCACATCCATGCCGGCATTTTTCAGAATATCCATGGCTTCCCGCACGGTTTTGAAATTTTTATCCCGATAGGGATTGGGAGTCAAAATTACCTTTTTCATCCCATCACCCCTTCAAAGCCTGATGGGCGTTGGTCACAAGCGCCCGGATGTCGGGAGATATCCCCGGCTTGTCCGCCAGAGTCAGGTGGGCAAGAAATTCGATATTTCCCTCCGGACCTTTGACAGGAGAGAAAGTCAGGCCCAGAATGGTAAAACCAATCCCGTTTACCATCTGAACAAAATCCTCCAGGACTTCCTCATGTACCGCCGGGTCCCGAACCACGCCCTTTTTACCTACCTTTTCCTTTCCGGCCTCAAACTGGGGCTTAATCAGGCACAGCACCTGTCCCTCGTCGGGCTTAAGAAGCGTCTTAATTACTGGCAGAACAATCCGCAAGGAGATAAAGCTTACATCCACCACAGACAAATCCAGCGGTTCTCCCAGCTGTTCCGGGGTTACATAGCGTACATTGGTCCGCTCCATAACAACCACTCTGGGATCAGATCGGATTTTCCAGTCCAGCTGACCATAGCCCACATCAATGGCAAAAACCTTTCGGGCTCCCTGCTGCAGCAGACAATCGGTGAAGCCGCCGGTAGATGCACCGGAATCGCTGCACACATAGCCTTCCGGCTTTACACCAAAGTCCCGCAGAGCCTTCTCCAGCTTCAGGCCTCCCCTGCTCACATAGGGGCACCCACCGCTGCGAACCTCAATATCCACAGTCTCCTCATAGGAGGTGCCAGGCTTGTCCGCCTTCTGTCCTTGCACATAAACAAGGCCGCTCATAATGATGGCCTGGGCCTTTGTTCTGGTGTCGGCGCAGCCCTGCTCTACCAGAAGCATGTCCAGCCGCTTTTTAATTTTCATTTTGACATACCTCCAGTACGTATTCTGCCACGGATTTCCCATCCAAGCGGCAATAATCATACAAATCCTGCATACTTCCGTGGGGGATATAACGATGCCCCAAATCCAGGCAATCCACCCGGCAATCCGGCCGCAGGCGATTCAGCTGCCAGGCCAGTTCCTGGGCAACACCGCTGCCCCGGCACACCTCTTCCAGTACAACCACATGGGTTCCTTTTCCCAGAGCGTCCGCTACCTTCTGAACAGGCAAGGGGGCAACCGTCAGAAGCCGGAGTACCCCTGTATCCAACCCTTTCTGAGAAAGCAGTTCTGCCGCCTCCAGGGTATTGTCCAGCAAAGACCCATAGGTGATTAGCATCACCTTTTCCCCGGGACGGTGCAGGCAGACAGCCCCTTGCCGGGATACTTCCGAAGCATTGGACCAGGCAGAAGCATGGTAAGTCCCGTCGGTGCCTCTGGGGTAGCGAACGGCAACAGGGCCATTCTGCCCATAAATCGCCCAGGAAAGCATGTCTTGCAATTCTGCGGTACTTCCGGGACACAAAACAGTCATTCCAGGCGCCTGACGCAGAAATCCCACATCAAAGACACCGTGATGGGTTTCTCCGTCCTCCCCTACCAAACCGGCCCGATCCACTGCCAGGACGACATGGAGCCCCAGGAGGCAAACGTCCTGCAAAATCATGTCATAAGCTCTTTGCAGGAAGGTGGAATAAATCGCCACCACAGGAATCATCCCCTGCTTGGCAAGACCACCTGCCATAGATACGGCGTGTTCCTCCGCAATGCCTACATCAAAAAGCCGCTGGGGAAAGGCCTGTTTAAATTCCAGCAGCCCCGTACCGCCGGGCATAGCGGCTGTAATGGCACAAATCCGGGAATCCCTGCTCCCCAGGGTAACCATAGATTCCCCAAAGGCCTGGGAATAGCTTTTTCCGGACTTTTTTGCAGGTTCACCGGTACTGGGATCGAATTTTCCAATTCCATGAAACAGCTTAGGGTGCTTCTGCGCCGGGGCATAGCCCTTTCCCTTTTGTGTCAGAACGTGGAGGAGTACCGGTCTGTGCATGGATTTTGCACTTCTCAAGAGGGAAATAAGTCTCTCTGTATCATGACCGTCAACCGGCCCCAGGTAGGTAAACCCCATATTCTCAAAAATAGTACTGGGAATCAGCATCTGCCGCAGCCGATTTTTAAGGTTACTGGTGAACCGAAAGACAGCTTTTCCTCCGGGGATATGGGACATAAAGCGGCGATACCGCTGTTTCATACCCAGATACTTTTCCTTTGTTCGCAGCTTTGACAGGTGTCTGGCCAGACCGCCCACGTTCCGGTCAATGGACAGGGCATTGTCGTTGAGAATCACCACCATAGGTTCTCCGCTCTCTGCCGCATCGTTGAGGGCCTCATAAGCCATACCGCCTGTTGCAGCACCATCGCCCATAACCACAACTACCTGATACGCATCCCCCAACAGGGTACGAGCCCTGGCCATGCCCAGTCCGATAGAAACCGAGCTGGAAGCGTGTCCGGCCACGAATGCGTCGGTATTGCTTTCCTTCGGCTTGGGGAAACCGGCAATCCCTTCGAACTGCCGCAGGTGGTCAAAATCCGCCTGGCGTCCGGTCAGCATCTTATGGACATAAGACTGATGACCTACGTCAAACACCAGACGGTCAAAAGCTGTATCGTAGACAGTTTCAATGGCAACTGTCAGCTCAACCACACCCAAATTGGACGCAACATGGCCTCCGGTTTTGGATAGATTTTCAATTAAAAAATTCCGAATTTCTTTACACAGGATTTTCCTGCTATCTTCGTCCAGCTGCAGCAGGTCCTTGTGATTGGAAATATTCTCCAAAATACTCACAGGTAACACAACCTAACCGTTCATTTCTTCCGCAGTCTTGGGACCACACAAAAGCCAAAAAGCGGTCTCTATACCATATCTCTTGGTGAAATACCAAAACGTCCTCAGAACTGCCCTATGATTCTATTCTGTATATTATCACATTTTATGCGTATATACAAGAGCGTTTTGCTTCTTTCCCATGGGATTCGTGAAATATTTACATTTCCAGAAATGAACGCAGTCACGTATTTGCCTCAGCGGTTCAGAAACCAGTCCTCCACAATGTCACTGTGGGTCACCACGATTTCAATGTTCTGCAATTCCTCCTTGGAGAAAAAGCGCAGCTCCCTGGATTCGGCACTGATGGTCATTTGGGGCTCTTCTTCCAGTTCCAGGCCAAAAGCCACAATTACCATCCGCCAGATACTGCCGTCGCAGTAGGCTGCAATTCTGCCCGGTTCTCCGTATACTCCCAGCTTTTTAAGCTGACCCTTGGAAATTCGAAGGCCCAGCTCTTCATAAATTTCCCGGATCAAAGCCTGCTCTTCGGTTTCGTAGTTTTTTACGCCGCCTCCCACTAACCCCCACAGGTCACTGTCCCGGCGCTTTTCCAGCAGAAGCTTTCCTTTGCAGGTGATAATTGCATTGGCACCCAAGTGGGCTCTTTGGGTCGTCTTGGGTGCATTGGGGTCTCCCCGATAGAATTTTACAACAGACATAGATTTTTCTCCTATGTATTAAAGATTTTGAACCAGATGGTTACTTCGAACACAATCTACTATGTTTATAGTATAACCCATAAGACTATTTTTTGCCATAGCAAATTCTATGGAGTCGTATTTTTCGTCCCTGTGCGGCATAACATGCCTTCCGGGGTTCTGGCAAATTTGCTTCCCGGATGATATTATCAC
>DVGG01000025.1 GCA_018712825.1 Candidatus Faecousia excrementipullorum
GGAAACTCTGAATAAATCGTCTGCGGCTGGACAGCGGATCTTTTTCGCCATCCACGCAGAATGAAAAACAGGAAATACATACAGTATTCCACTGTTTTCCATTCTTTTGTCTGACGAAAAATCTCACGCTGCCAGCTCTTGTCAATTTATTCAGAGCTTCCCTAAAAAGCTTTCCCTTTTCCACATAGGTTGGTACTTTGAAGAAGTGCCAACTGTGAATCCCTCAGTCACGCCTCCGGCGTGCCAGCTCCCACAGGCCGGGAGCCTTTTTATGCCCGGTATCGTTACTGCGGCGGAAAGTGAGATATGGAAAAATCCCCCGACCCAAGGGCCGGGGGATCACTGTTTATTTCTGGTTGGCCATTTCCTTCAGCGCGTCCTTGCGGCTGAAGTTGGCGCGGCCCTTCTCGTCGAAGCCCATGAACTTCACCCAGGTCATGTCCCCCAGGTTCAGCACGTCCTCCACCTTCTCTACCCGGTGGTTCTCCAGCTTGGAGATATGCACCATGCCGTCATGGCCGGGGGCAATCTCCACGAAGGCGCCGATGGGCAGAATCCGAACCACCTTGCCGTAGTACAGCTTGCCCACCTCAGGCACGAAGCAGATGTCGTCCACCATCTTCTTGGCGGCGTAGGCAGCGGCAGAGTCCACAGCGGAGATGAACACGGAGCCATCGTCGTCGATGTCCACCTTGGCGCCGGTGTCGGCGCAGATCTTCTGGATGGTCTTTCCGCCGGAGCCGATGACCTCCCGGATCTTCTCCACGGGAATCTTCAGGCTCAGCATCTTGGGGGCGTACTCGGAAACCTCAGGCCGGGGTGCGGCGATGCAGGGCAGCATTACCTGCTCCAGAATCTCCATACGGGCCACACGGCAGCGCTCCAGCGCGTCTGCCACGATCTCCATGGTCAGGCCCTTGTTCTTCAGGTCCATCTGGATGGCGGTGATACCCTCGCTGGTACCGGCCACCTTGAAGTCCATCTCGCCGTGGAAGTCCTCCACGCCCTGGATGTCGGTGAAGGTTCTCCACTCACCGGTCTCCTGGTCGGTAATCAGGCCGCAGGAAATGCCGGCAACAGGACGGCGGATAGGCACGCCGGCGTCCATCAGAGCCAGGGTAGAGCCGCAGATGGAGCCCTGGGAGGTGGAGCCGTTGGAGGACAGCACCTCGGACACCACACGGATGGCGTAGGGGAACTCCTCCACGGAGGGGATCACAGGCAGCAGAGCCTTCTCAGCCAGAGCGCCGTGACCAATCTCCCGGCGGGAGGTGGAGCGGGCAGCCCGGGCCTCACCGGTGGAGAAGGCGGGGAAGTTGTAGTGGTGGATATACCGCTTGGTCTCCTCGGGGTAGATGGTGTCCAGCTTCTGGGCGGCGGACAGGGTGTTCAGGGTGCAGATGCTCAGCACCTGGGTCTGGCCGCGGGAGAACAGGCCGGAGCCGTGTACCCGGGGCAGCACGCCAACCTCGGCATCCAGGGGACGGATTTCGTCCATGGAACGGCCGTCCACACGCTTGCCGGCCAGCAGCCACTTCTTGACCACCTTCTTCTGCATCTTGTAGAGGCAGACCTCGATGTGGGTTTCAAAGTCCTCGTACTTCTCGCCGAACTTCTCAGCAAAGTCCAGCCGGGCGGCGGTGAGCCGCTCCTCCCGCACGTTCTTGTCGGGAGTGTCCAGGGCGTACTCGATCTGGTCCAGGCCGTAAGCCATCAGGTCGTCCAGCAGCTCGTGGTTCACGGCGGCCTTCTCGAAGGTGAACTTGGGCTTGCCAATCTCCGCCACGATGCCATTGATGAACTTCACGATTTCCATGTTGGTCTCGTGGGCAATGCGGATGGCCTCCAGCACCACAGCCTCGGGAGCCTCGTTGGCCTCGGTCTCGATCATCACGATCTTCTCGAAGGTGGAGGAGATGCACACGAAGCAGTCGGCAGCCTCCCGCTGGTCGGCGGAGGGGTTAATGATATACTTGTCCCCCAGGTGAGCAACGTTGGTGGTAGCCACAGGTCCGTTCCAGGGCACATCGGAAGTGGCGATGGCGATGGAAGCGCCCAGGGAAGCCACAATCTCCACAGGGTTGTCGTAGTCGTTGGCAAGGACCGTGCAGGTCACCACGGTGTCGTTCCGCAGCTCCTCGTCAAAGAGGGGACGCATGGGCCGGTCGATAATCCGGCTGTTCAGGATGCCCCGCTCGGAGGGCTTGCCCTCCCGGCGGTTGAAGGAGCCGGGAATCCGGCCCACGGAGTACATCCGCTCCTCAAACTCGATGGTTAAGGGGAAGTAGTCGATGCCGGCCTTGGGGATGGGGTTGCTGGTGCAGGTCACCAGAACCACGGTGTCGCCGTAACGGCAGATGCACTCGGCGTTTGCCAGCTCTGCCACCTTGCCGGTTTCCACGGTAAAGGTGCGGCCGCCGATTTCGGTTTCGTAAATGTGGTGATTGGGATACTGTTTACGGGTAATCATCGTATAACCTCCTGTATTTTTGATTTGGCGGGAGGTTTAGCACTTGAAACTGAAGCCCCCTTGCGGCCCCACTTTCAACTGCTAAAAGCTCCCGATTTTTGGAAAAAAGGGCGACGAATACCGTCGCCCTTTTCGTTCTTACTTACGAATGCCCAGCTTGGCAATGATGGCACGATAACGGTTGATGTCCTTTCTGGCCAGATAGTCCAGCATGTTACGGCGCTTACCAACCATCATGAGCAGACCACGACGGGAGTGGTTGTCGTGCTTGTGCACCCGCAGGTGATCGGTCAGCTCGTTGATACGGGCAGTGAGGATGGCGATCTGAACCTCGGGAGAACCGGTGTCGCCCTCGTGGGTAGCGTTGTCCAGAATGACCTGGGTCTTCTTTTCCTTCTGAATCATGGTAATTTCCACCTTTCAATGTGTTTACCCGGAAGCCAAGTAGGGGCGCAGTGGAATCCCCGGAGGGTTTCTCCCGCAACTGAGCAACGGGCCAAAATTTATGCCGGTCACAGCCAGCCTGAAAATTATATCATGGTTTTCCCCAAATGTAAAGGGAAATATTCACTTTTTCCCGAAGAATTCCTGGGTCTGCCGGGCATTTTTCAGGATTTCCTCCTGCATTGCCTCCAAAGAGGGGAATTTTTTCTCCGGGCGGAGGAATTTGTAAAATTCAAGGCAGAGGGTTTCCCCGTAAATATCCCCGGCAAAACCCAGAAGCCAGGGCTCCACGGTGACGGTTTTGCCCCCCACGGTGGGGCGGCAGCCCACGTTGGTCACCGCCGGATACCACTGCCCCTGCACTTTTGCCTTGCAGGCGTAAACCCCGAACCGGGGGCAGATAACCCCCTGGGGAAGGGCCAGGTTGGCGGTGGGAATCCCTAAGGTTCTGCCCAGCTGCTGCCCGGAAATCACCTGCCCCGTAAGCACATGGGGGTGGCCCAGAAATTCCACGGCCTTCTCCATCTCCCCGGCCACCAGAAGGCTCCGGATATGGGTGGAGGAGATGACCACCCCGGCATAGGTGCGCTGGCGCACCACCCGGCAGGGAATCCGGGCCTTGGCGGCAGCCTCCCGCAGCAGGGCAGCGTTCCCCTCTCCCCGGCGGCCGAAGGTAAAGTCCTCCCCGCACACAAGGCCGGCGGCGCCGTAATCTGCAAGGAGCATTTGGAAAAAATCCTGCCAGGGCATATTCATCATTTCCCGGTCAAAGGGCAGCGTCACCACCTGCTCCACCCCGCCCAGCTGCTGCAAAAGGAGCTTCCGGTCCTGGGGGGAGTTGATAAAGGGGGGTGTTTTCCCCAGCACCAGGGTATCCGGGTGGGCAGAAAAGGTCACCACCCCGGTTTTCGCCCCGGTCTCCGCCGCCAAATCCTTGCAGGCAGCCAGCAGGGCCTGATGCCCCAGATGCACCCCGTCAAAAAATCCCAGGGCATAAATTGTTTTATCTTCTCTCATGCGTTCTCCCACGGGCAGCGCCCACTTCTTCCCTATTCCCTATTCCTTATTCCCTAAAAAGGCCCGGTATCGTTACTGCGGTAGTAGTCGAAGTACCGCACCAAAGCCCCCCTGGCCATTGTGGGGGTGCCTCGGCTTGCCGAGGCGGGGGGATAAAAGGCTGCAAGTTTCCACACAGGTCTGTACTTTGGGAAAAGTGCCTGCTGTGAATCCCTCAGTCACGCCTGCGGCGTGCCAGCTCCCACAGGCCGGGAGCCTTGCGGCCAGTGGCCGCTGACAAATTCGCTCCGGGCTGGTCTGTAGTCGTTTTTGCCCTGACCCGCCCGGTATCGTTACTGCGGTGGTAATCGTGCTTGATTTATACAGCAAAAAAGCTCTTCACGGTGGTCATGGTGCCTTTTTCCACGGCGGCCAGCATGAGGAACTCTCCCGACTGGCTGTAGGCCCGGTACTGTCCCTCGGGCAAGGTCACGGAAAAGGCATTGCCGTTGCGGCAGCGCTTTTCCTGGTTGGAGGTCAGGGTCACTGCCGGATACTTTGCAAACAGGCTGTCCACCGGCAGGAGGTACTTCTCCGGGTTTTCGCACCCTGTCAGAGTCTCCAGGGTCACCGCCTGGGAAAGGTCATACTCCCCGGCCCGCACCCGGCGAAGGGCCGCCATGCAGCCGCCACAGCCCAGGGCCTCCCCGATGTCCTTGCACAGTGTTCTAATATAGGTACCCTTGGAGCAGTGGACCCGAAGGCGGGCGGCTCTGCCGTCAAAGGCCAGACATTCCAGAGAAAAAATGGTGATTTTCCTGGGCTTTCGCTCCACTTCCTGGCCTTTTCTTGCCAAATCGTAGAGCTTTTGTCCGTTGACTTTAATGGCAGAGTACATAGGAGGAATCTGGGAAATCTCTCCCCGGAACCGGGAAAGTATATCTTCCAGCTCCTCCCGGGTGACGGAAACGGTACGCTTTTCCAGCACCCTTCCGGTCACGTCCTCCGTGTCGGTAATTGTCCCCAGAAGAAGCTCCGCCTCGTAGATTTTCTCTGCGTGTTCAAAAAACTCCACGCCCCGGGTAGCCCGGCCCACAAACACCGGAAGCACGCCGGTGGCCATAGGGTCTAAAGTTCCCCCGTGGCCAATCCGCCTTGTGCGCAGCACCCCCCGGAGCTTGGACACCACATCCTGACTGGTCCAGTCCTGGGGCTTGTCCACAATCACAATGCCGTCCATTACAGCACTTCCTCCATGGCATTTCCCAGAGCCTGGGCAGCCTCCTCCAGAGACATTTTCATCAGGCCGCCGGCAGCACCCTTGTGTCCGCCGCCGCCGAACCGGCTGCAAACCGCCGCCGCATCGTATCCCGGCACCGCCCGGACGGAAATTTTAATCCGGTTTTCCCCATCCTCCCGGAGGGTGGCCGCCATCTTCACCCCTTCAATGGTCCGGGGGAAGCCGGAAATGTTCTCCAGATCATCCTCCTGCAGGCCCAGCTCATTCTCCACAGCCTTGGGCAAGGCGCAGACCACGCCCTTGCCCCCTTTCAGGAACCGGGCGTGCTCCACCAGCCAGCCTTGCAGCCGGAGCCGTCCTAAGGAATTGGTTTCAAACAGCTCCTGGGTGATTTCGTGAAGCCGATTGCTCTTTTCAGCACAGGCCGCCGCCACCTGGAAGGTGTGGGGGGTGGTGTTGGCGTAGCGGAAGCAGCCGGTGTCCGTGGACACGGCGGTAAAGAGGGCCTCCGCCATAGGGGCATCCAGCTCCGCACCCATAAGCTTCAGCACGTCGTAAACCACCTCTCCGGTGGCAGCGGAAGCTGCATCCACCAGTTCCATGGGGGTAAAGGAGGTGGCGGTTCCGTGGTGGTCAATCCGCAGGGTGATTTTCTCCTGAAAAGGGGCAAATTCCTCCGGCAGCATGGAAGGGGACGCCACGTCCACCGACACCCAGAAAGCCTTCTCCTCCGGGTTTTTGGTAGTCAGGCCCTCATGCAAAGGGGCATATTTGGGGGTAATCTGGGGATTTTCCAGAATATAAGCGGTTTTCCCCAGCTGCCGCAATCCCCGGCACAGCACCGCCGCCGAGCCCAGGGTGTCACCGTCCGGGCGGCGATGGGTGAGAATCACCAGGGAAGTCTGCTTTTCCAGCAGCCGGGCGGTCTCAGCCCTCGTCAGCACCGTCGTCGTCATGGTTTACCTCCAGGGAACCTATGAGCTTCAGGATTTTGGCACCGTAGGTGATGGAGTCATCCTGCTCCCACACCAGCTCCGGGGTGTAGCGCAGCTGCAGGCTCTGGCCCAGCTCCCGCCGCAGGTAGCCTCCGGCGGACTTGAGGCCCTTCAGGGCATCCTGGGCCCGCTCCTCCTGCAAAAAGCTCACATAAATCTTGGCATACCGCAAATCCGGGGTGGTTTCCACATGGGTAATGGAAATCATGGTATCCTGCACCCGGGGGTCCTTGAGATTCCGCAGCAGGGCGGAAAGCTCCTTTTGAATTTCCTCGTTGATTCGTCCGATTCGATTGGACGCCATAGCTTACGCCTCCTTTTTCGATGTTAAGCAAACCCCCAGCCCCGATTTTCAGGGCTGGGGGATTCCGTTACAGTTTGATTTGCTCCATGGCGAAGCACTCAAAAATGTCGCCCTCTTTGATGTCGTTGAACTTGAGGATGCTCATGCCGCACTCATAGCCGGCAGTGACCTCCTTGGCAGCGTCCTTGAACCGCTGCAAGGAGCCAACCTCGCCCTCGTGGATGACGATGTTGTCCCGGAGCACCCGCACCTTGGCGTCTCTTGTGACCTTGCCGTCCTTCACCATACAACCGGCGATGGTACCCACGGCGGAGACCTTGTAGGTCATACGCACCTCGGCGTGACCAATCACCACCTCCTGGAACTTGGGCGCCAGCATACCCTTCATGGCAGCCTCAATCTCGTCGATTGCATCGTAAATCACCCGGTAGTACCGGATATCCACCTTGGCCCGCTGACCGCTGGCCTGGGCGGCGGCATCAGCCCGGACGTTGAAGCCCACGATGATGGCCCCGGCAGTGGAGCCCAGGAGAATATCGGACTCGTTGATGGCACCCACGCCGGTGTGGATGACCTTCACCCGCACCTCGTCGTTGGACAGCTTCTCCAAAGAGGCCTTCACCGCCTCCGCAGAGCCCTGAACGTCCGCCTTCACAATCAGAGGCAGCTCCTTCATCTCCCCTTCCTGCATCTTGGCAAACAGGTTGTCGAGGGTGACCTTGGTCATGGCGTTGGCGGCTGCGTCCTTCTCAGCCTGACGCCGCTGCTCCACCAGTTCTCTTGCCATCCGCTCGTCGGTGACGGCGTTGAAATCGTCGCCGGGAGCAGGCACGTCACCAAGGCCGGTAATCTCCACAGGGGTGGAGGGGCCGGCAGTCTTGACGGTGCGGCCCTTGTCGTTGGTCATCACCCGGACACGGCCCACGGCGGTGCCGGCGATGATGATGTCGCCCTGATGCAAGGTGCCGTTCTGCACCAGCAGGGTGGCGATGGGGCCGCGGCTCTTGTCCAGCCGGGCTTCGATAACCGTACCCTTGGCACGGCGGTTGGGGTTGGCCTTCAGCTCCGCCACCTCGGCAGTGACCAGCACCATCTCCAGCAGCTCTTCCAGGCCGGTGCCCTTCTTGGCGGAGATGGGGCAGATGATGGTGTCGCCGCCCCACTCTTCGGGAATCAGGTCGTACTCCGTCAGCTGCTGCTTGATCCGGTCGGGGTTGGCCTCCGGCTTATCCATCTTGTTGATGGCAACGATAATGGGAATCTTTGCGGCCTTGGCATGGTTGATGGCCTCAATGGTCTGGGGCATAATGCCGTCGTCCGCCGCCACTACCAGGATGGCAATATCCGTACACATGGCGCCTCTTGCCCGCATGGAGGTAAAGGCGGCGTGGCCGGGGGTATCCAGGAAGGTGATGGACTGGCCATTGATGTCCACGGTGTAAGCACCGATGTGCTGGGTGATGCCGCCGGCCTCGCCGGAGGTCACATTGGTTTTCCGGATGGCGTCCAAAAGGCTGGTCTTGCCGTGGTCAACGTGGCCCATAACCACCACAACCGGGCTTCTGGGCTGGAGCTCCTCGGCGGTGTCCACATGGTCGTCGATAATCCGCTCCTCGATGGTGACGGTGACTTCCTTTTCCACCTTGCAGCCCATTTCCGTGGCCACAAACTCGGCGGTGTCAAAGTCGATGGTCTGGTTGATGGCAGCCATCACGCCATTTTTCATCAGCAGCTTGATGACCTCGCCGGCGGTCTTTTTCATCCGGCTGGCCAGCTCCCCTACCGTAATCTCCTCGGGAATCTTCACGGTGACAGGAGCCTTCCGGGCCACCTCCATCTGGAGACGGCGCATCTTCTCCTGCTCCTCGTTTCTTGCCTTGTTGCCCTTGAACTTGTTGTCCTTCTTGCTCTGCTGCTTGGACTTGCCGCCGCCAATGCGCTGCTTGCCGCCGGTGTAGTTCTGCACCCGCTCGGAAACCAGGCTGTCCACCCGGTCGTCAAAACGGGCGGAGTTTACCTGCACCGCAGAGGTGTCCACCACCCGGCGCTCCCGCTTCCGTTCCGGCTCCTTGGGCTTGGCAGGCTGCGCCGCCTGCTCCCTGGGCTCCTCCTTCTGGGGCTTGGGAGCCTCCACAGGCTTCTCCTGCTTGGGGGCAGCCTTGGCCTGGGCCTGGAACACCTGCTCCAAAGAGGCAATCTGGTTGTGGCTGGTCATGTAGTCAAACACCACATTCAGCTCCTCCTCCGTCAGCACCTGGGTGTTGGACTTGGGCTTTTCATAATACTTGGAGATGATCTCCGTAATTTCCTTGGGGGCAACGGAAAAATCCGCCGCCACCTCCTTCAAACGATACTTAAGCATACTCATACACGCACCTCCAAAATCACTTCTTCTTATGCCCTTTTCCCATACGCACATTCCGCCGGTGGGCCTTCTGCTCCTGCTTCCGCTGGGCAAGGCGCTGCACCTGGCCTTCCAGGGCCTCCTGCTCCTGCCGGAGGGCCTCCGGCTGGTTCAGGGCCTGCAGAAAGGACAGGGCCAAAGCCGGGTCGGTGAGGGCTGCCAGAGCGAGGCTCTGCCGCCCCACTGCCTGACCCAGCTGGTCTTTGGAAAAAGGAATCTTCACACATATCTGATCTGTCCCCGCCACAAAGCTCTTGGCTCTGCGCCAGGTGTGGTCGGAGGCGTCGGCGGCGGCAATCACCAGCCGGGCTTTTCCAGCCCGGGCGGCAGCCCCTACCGGCTCCTCTCCCAGCTCAAGGCGTCCGGCCTTCCGGGCCAGGGACAGGTAAAACAAAGCTTTATCCACGGCTTGCCCCCTCCATTTCTCTTGCCAGCAGGTCATAGACCTCCTGGGAGATGGGGGTTTCCAGGCTCCGCTCCAGTGCCTTGGACTTCTGGGCCCGTTTCAGGCACTCCGGGTTGCAGCAAAGATAGGCACCCCGGCCGTTGACCTTGCCGCCAAAATCCAGCCGCACAACCCCGTCGGTGCACCGCACCACCCGGATGAGCTCCTGCTTGGGCCTGCGCTCCCGGCAGCCCATACACTGCCGCTGCGGAATTTTTCTTTGCATCTGGCTGCCTCCTTTTCTGGGGTTAAGCTTCCTGCTCCGGCGCTTCCTCTACGGAGCTGGCAGGCTTGATGTCAATTTTGTAGCCGGTCAGCTTGGCGGCCAGGCGGGCGTTCTGGCCCTCCTTGCCGATGGCCAGGGACAGCTGGTCGTCAGGCACAATCACCCGGCAGGCCTTCTGACCGGGGATGAGGGAAACGCTGACCACATCCGCAGGGCTAAGAGCAGCCTTTACATACTGGCAGGGGTCCTCGCTCCATACCACAATGTCAATCTTCTCCCCGTGGAGCTCCTCCACCACGGCGCCTACACGGCCGCCTCTGGGGCCGACGCAGGCACCCACCGGATCCACGTCCTCCCGGACGGCCCGAACGGCAATCTTGCTCCGGGAACCGGGCTCCCGGGCGATGTTCCGAATCTCCACCAGACCCTCGGCGATTTCCGGGGTCTCCAGCTCAAAGAGCCGGCGCACCACATTGGGATGGGTGCGGGATACCTGGACCATGGGGCCCCGGGGGCTGCGGTGCACATCGATGACATACACCCGAATCAGATCGCCAGGCTCATAGGTCTGGCCGGGAATCTGCTCGCTGAGGCGAAGCATGGCGTCATGCTGCTCCCCGCCCTGACCGATGCGGACGATCATATCCCCGGTGGGGTCCACCCGCAGCACGGTGCCGGTGAGCAGCTCCTGGGACTTGGAGGCGTAGTTGTCGTAGGTTGCCCCCCGCTCTGCCTCCCGGATGCCCTGAATCACCACCTGCTTGGCGGTCTGGGCGGCAATCCGGCCGAACTTCTGAATGTCGATGGGGATAATCACGGAGTCTCCAAGCTGCACATTGGGGTTGATCTTCCGGGCAGCGTCGATCTGGATTTCCAGAGCCAGATCCTCCGGCTCCTCCACCGCAGTCTTGATCTGGTGCATGGACAGGCCCTTCTCGCTCAAATCCACCACCACGTTCTCACCGGGCACATCCCGGTGGTCCTCCCGGTCCTTCCGGTAGGCGTTGGTGAGGGCCTGCTTCAGCCGCTCCACCATATAGTTTACGGGAATCCCCTTCTGCTTTTCCAGCTCATTCAGGCTGGCGAAAATCTCAGCACCAATCTCTACCTTGGGCTCTTCCACTTTTTTCTTGGCTCTTGTGTTTCTTGCCATGTCGGTTTCTCCTCCTATCAGAATTCCACACGAAGCCGCACCAGGGCGACCTCGGACTTTTCAAAGGTAATGGTTTCCTTGCCGGCCTCCACCGTGACCTTGCCTTCTTCGTAGCCCCGGAGAATGCCGGGGATTTCCTTCAGGCCGTTTCTGGGACGGTAGAGCTTTACAAGGATGGGACTGCCCATGAATTTTTCAAAATCCCCGGGACGCTTCAAAGGCCGTTCCAGTCCGGCGGAGCACACCTCAAAGTGGTAGCTCTCGGGGATGGGGTCCTTCTCGTCCAGGATGGGGTCCACCGCCCGGGCGATGGCCTCGCAGTCGTTGATATTCACGCCGCCCTCCTTGTCGATATACAGCCGGAGGAACCGCTCGGAGCCCTCCCGGACATATTCCACGTCCCAGAGGGAGCAGCCGTTGGCTTCCACAATCGGCTGGGCAAAGGAGGCAACCTGCTCGGTAATCTTCATAACAATACCCTTCTTTCAGTACAAAAGAGAGGGGCAGAACCCCTCTCTTTCCATCGTCAACTCTCAACATCTGTATTATAACACCCTATATAGGATTTTGCAAGGGGTCAGCGGGACTTTTTCCGGGATTTTTTCAACATTTTTCCCGGGAATCCCGGATTTAACCCCCGCTGGGCAGGCCCTGGGTGTATTTATGGTCCCAATCGTCGTCAAAGAAGCCGGAGGCAGGGCTGCCCTTGGCCAGATCCTCCGCCAACTCCCGAAGGGGCTGCACCCCTTCCAGTCCCTCCAGATAAAACTCCGGCAGGGCCTCCGCCCCCAGCTGGGCACCTAAGATAGCCCCGGTGACCGCCCCCACAGCGGAGGAGCGGCCGGAATGATTCACGGAGAGAATCATTCCGGTGTCAAAGTCCCCATGGCAGGCAAGGCTTGCATACATGGCCCCTGCCAGGCACTGGTCGGCGGTCTGGCAGTGAAGGCTCTCCATGGCCTCCCGGCTGCCGGTTTTGTCCCCCTCCACCACCTGCAAAAGCATATCGGAAAGGCCTGCCGCCTGGGGAAACTCCCGGGAGAACTGCCCCTCCATGGCGGCAATGCTCTGGGAAAACTGCTGCTGCAAAGAAAGCTCCGGCTCCTGCAAAATCCCGGCGATGGTGTAGGCCAGAACCACAGAAGAGAGAATGGTCTCCGGGTTTCCGTGGGTCAGGGCCATGGTCTGGGCCGCCAGCACCCCCAAAAAGGCCGGGTCCATCCGCTCCGGCTGGAAGCTCAGTCCCAGGGCCACGGCGGTGGTGAGGGCTCCCGGGGCGGCATTCTGGTTCCGGGGACGGGAGGGGGTGCCCAAAGCCTCGGTGCGGAGGGTGTCCAGCATCCGGCTGTCCCGGCAGTGGCGGCGGCGAAACTCCGGCAGCCGGGACACCCAGCAAAGGGGCTTTTCCGGGTCCCGGTAAAACTGCTGGCTCCGGAGCCAGTCCTTCAGGGCCAGGGTAATATACCGCAGGTAGTATTCCCGCCGCCCCCGGGTGAGGGCCACCAGAAGGCCGTTGGCGGTGTAGGCCGCCAGCTGGGTATAGGAGGACAGCTCCACCACGCCGTTGGCGATGTCATAGCCCAGAAGGCCGTTGGGGCCGTAGGCGGTCTGAATCTCCCGCCAGGACTTTTCGTCGATGGTGTAGCCCATGGCATCCCCCACCGCCAGACCCAGCAGGCATCCCTGGTAACGATTGACCTCTCTTTCCACCGGCACCCTCTCCTCTTTTTGTATCTTTTCCATATATTATATAGAAATCCCCGGAAAAATGCAAGATTTTTCAAAACACTCCTTCCAGTCCTTCCTCCAATTTCCAGCCTGATTTCCGGATTGAAACGGGAAATTCACAGAATATGTGTTGTCATTTTCCCCAAGATACGATAGAATAAAGAGAAGTCAACATAAAGGAGAACATTATGAACTGGCTGGAAATTACCATCAATCCCCCTGCCGGGGAAGCGGAGGCCGTGGCGCAGGCTCTCACCGCCGGGGGGTTTTCCGAGTTTCTTCTGGAGGACCAGGAGGAATTTGAAACTTTTTTGCAGGAAAACAAAGCCTACTGGGATTACATTGACGAAGGCTTCCAGAACCGGCTGCAGGGTCTGTCCCGGATTCGGCTGTATCTGGAGGACGGTGACACGGCGGGTATGACCCGGCTGACCGCCCTTCTGGACGCCCTGGGGCTGAAGGCCCAGGTGGCGGCCCTGCCGGAGGAGAACTGGGAGGAGTCCTGGAAGGACAGCTATCCCCCCCAGCCTGTGGGCAAGCGCCTTCTGGTGCTGCCCTACTGGCTGGCGGACACCTGCCCGGAGGACAGGCTGCCGGTGATTCTGGACCCGGGTCTTACCTTCGGCACCGGTGCCCACCCCTCCACCCAGATGGTGATGGAGGCCATGGAGGAGGGGGTGCGTCCCGGGGACGCCTGCCTGGATTTGGGCAGCGGCAGCGGCATTTTGTCCATCACCGCCCTGCAGCTGGGGGCAAAGTCTGCCATCGGCGTGGACATCGACCCCAAGGCGGAGGACATTGCCCGGGAAAACGCCGCTTACAACGGCTTCTCCGCCCCGGCCTTCACTGCCCTGACCGGGAACGTGACGGCAGACACCGCCCTTATGGAGCGGCTGGCCGCCGGGAGCTACCGGGTGGTGCTGGTAAACATTGTGGCGGATGTGATTATCGCCCTTGCCCCGGTGCTGCCCCGGTTTTTGCAGACCGACACCCGGCTTATCTGCTCCGGGATTCTTTCTGAGCGGCTGCCGGAGGTGGTGGCGGCTCTGGAGCAGGCTGGGCTTACCGTTTTGCAGACCCGGGCCAAAGAGGAGTGGCGGTGCGTCATCGCCGGAAGGAGGCCCTTATGAAGATTCCTTACCGTACCCGGCAGCTGCTGAAGGGCATTGCCATCACCCTTCTGATTCTGGCGCTGATCGGCCTGGTAATCTGGGGACTGTGGATTCTGTGGCTGAGCCGGTTTGTGGTGTATACCCGGGACGAGGGGGCAAGGCTGGACTTTTCCCTGTCCCAGGAGATTTCCGAAGGGGAGCTGGCGGTGGAGCCGGAAAGTGTCCCCACCATCGGCATCTATTACAATGAAGGCGAGGACGCCATCACCGCCAACCAGCCCCTGGCCCAGCTGAACGGCTACTACATCACCCAGCAGGTGCTGGAAACAGAAAATTTTGACACCATCCTCAGCCAGGTGGAGGCCCTGCCCAAGGGTACCCCGGTAATGGTGGATGTAAAAAGCATCAAGGGCAGCTTCTTCTATGCGTCCTCCGTCAGCACCCAGCGCAACAGCGCCATTGACACGGAGGCCATGGAGCAGCTGATTACCCGCATGAACGAAAAGGGACTGTACCTCATTGCCCGGCTGCCGGCCCTGCGGGACTTTTACTATGGCCTGGACCATGTGCCCGACGGCCTGCCCACCTCCGGGGGCTATCTGTGGATGGACGATGCCTCCTGCTACTGGCTCAACCCCGCCAGCGAGGGCACCCGGAACTATCTGGTGCAGCAGATTCAGGAGCTGCGCTCCAAAGGCTTTGACGAAGTGGTGCTGACGGACTTCTACTTCCCCGCCACCGACCAGATTGTATTCTCCGGGGACAAGTCCCAGACCCTGACGGAAACCGCCCAGCTTCTGGTGGACGCCTGCTGTAGTGACAGCTTTGCCCTTTCCTTCGTGAAGGCCGGGGACTATACCCTCCCCACAGGCCGCACCCGGGTGTATCTGGAAGGGGTTGAGGCGGCAGAGGCGGACCAGGCCGCCCAGGACAGCGGCGTGGCAGACACGGCGGTGAACCTGGTGTTCCTGGCCCAGAGCCACGACACCCGGTATGACACCTACGGCGTACTCAGACCCCTGGCCAGCGCCCACTAAGGAGAGACCATGAAACAGAAAACAAAGCTATACATAGAACTGGGGCTGGGTCTGCTGGTGGGACTGACTGCCCTGGTGGTGCTGGCAGTGGTACTGGTGCAAAACGCCCTGAAAGAGTCCGCCCAGGCGGAGACCACCCAGCCCACCACGGAAACCACCGTCGCCGCCCCCACCCTGCCTCCCAACCCCTACGGCCCGGAGGATTTCCGGGTAGAGGAAAACGGCTACATCACCTGCCTGACGGAAGATGCCCCCCATGGCATCGATGTCTCCGAATGGCAGGGAGACATTGACTGGCAGCAGGTGAAGGATTCCGGGATAGCGTTTGCCATCATCCGTCTGGGCTACCGCAGATCCGAATCCGGGGAGCTGAGCACAGACGAAAAGGCCCTGGCCAATCTCCAGGGAGCCTCGGAGGCAGGGCTTCCCATAGGCGCCTACTTCTTCTCCCAGGCGATCTCCACCCAGGAGGCTCTGGAGGAGGCGGAGTATGCCCTGTCCCTGCTGGAGGGGTACACCCTGACCTATCCCCTCATCTATGACTGGGAGTACCTGGGGGAGGACGCCCGCACCGCAGATGTGGACGCCCGCACCCTTACAGACTGCATCAAGACCTTCTGCAGCCGGGTAGAGGCGGAAGGCTATAAGAGTATGATTTATTTCAACCCCCATTTCCACGAAAATGAGGTGCTGTACCTGGATGAACTGACGGACTACCACTTCTGGCTGGCCATGTACGACACCCGGATGGACTACCCCTATCAGATTGATATGTGGCAGTACTCCTGCACCGGCTCGGTGCCGGGAATTAACGGAGATGTGGACCTGAACCTGTACCTGCCCCGAAAGCAGTAGGGCCGCACCTTGCAATGGGGTGTATTTTGTGATAAAATACCAGAAAATTCAGAGAAAACGGGAAAGGAGTGGGCATATGAAGGGCTTCATGCGGATTGTGCTGGTGGCAGTGCTGGTTTTGCTCCTGGCGTTTCCGGCAGCGGCGGCCAGCTCCGCCTCCCAGGTGGAGAGCTTTCTTACCGTTGCCGCCGACGGCTCCTGCCAGGTGACCACCACCGTCACCCTCCATCTGGAGCAGACCCAGGGGGATTTGAGCTTCCCCATTCCTGCGGGGGCTGCCAACGTGACCCTCAACGGCTCCCGGGCCAAAACCACGGCAGGAGGCGACCGGCTGTACGTGGATTTGTCAAAGGCCTACGGCGGCGTCACCGGGGACATTTCCTTTACCCTCAACTATACGGTGTATGGTCTGGTGGAAGAAAACAGCGAGGGGATTCTGGAGCTGCGGCTGCCCCTTATGTCCGGCTTCGCCCTCCCGGTGGACACCATGAGCTTTTCCATTACCCTGCCGGGGGAGATTCCCGACAGCCCCGCCTTCACCAGCGGATACTATCAGGCCAGCATTGAAAAATACCTGACCTATACCAAGGAAGGGGCCATGATCAAGGGCTCCACCACCCAGTCCCTCAAGGACCACGAGACCCTGCTTATGACCCTGGGGGTGTCTGACCAGATGTTCCCCCAGGTGTCCCGGCCGGTGCAGCGCACCTACCTGGACGACCTGGTAATGGGTGTCTGCGCCGCCCTGGCCCTTGCCTACTGGCTGATTTTCCTCCGGTGTCCCATTCCCTGGAAGAAGCACACCACCTGCCCGCCTCAGGGCTACAGCGCCGGCCAGGCCGGCACGGTGCTGTTCCTCAAGCCCTGCGATTTGACCACCATGATTCTGTCCTGGGCTCAGCTGGGGTATCTGCACCTGCGGTACTCCCTGGACCGGGTGGTGGTCACAAAGCAGATGGATATGGGCAACGAGCGCAGTGGTTTTGAGCGGAAATGGTTCCGCAAGCTCTTTTCCAGAGGAGACACGGTCAGCACCGCCTCCAACTTCTATGTCCAGCTGGCCCAGGCAGTGGAAGCTCCCGGCGTTTCCGGGGGTGAGCTGCTGAAGGGCCGCCGGGGAAGCCCCAGAATTTTCCGGGCTCTTCTTTCCCTGCTGGGGGTGGGCGTGGGAATCAACATTGCCATTCCTCTTGCCAGCGGCGGTGTGCTGCAATGGCTGTGGGTGGCTGTCTTTGGTCTGGCCGGGGGGATTGCCGCCTGGAAAATGATTCCCTGGCTGTCCCACTTCTTCCTGAGAACTCCCGGTCAGGGCTGGCTGTGCCTGGCCGCCGCCGGGGTGCTGGCGGCCTTGGGCGCTTTTGCAGGAGAGACCCTTTCCGTTTCCCTGGGCGTGCTGGGGATTCTTCTGGGAGGCATTCTCTACGCCTGGGGCGGCAGACGGACGGAGGCAGGGCTCCTTCTCCGGGAGGAGATTCTGGGCCTTCGCAGCTACCTGAGAAAGGGCGAGGTGCGGGGCACGGCCTCGGATTTGCGCCAGGACCCGGACTGCTTCTTCAATCTCCTGCCCTGGGCGCTGGCCCTGGGAGTGGACAAGGCCTTCGCCCGGAACATGGGAGGCCGGAAGCTGCCGGACTGTCCCTATGTGATTCTGGACAGACAGCTGTCCTATTCCCCTGACCAGTGGTGCCGCTTTTTCCGGCAGCTGGCAAAGGATATGGAGCGACGGAAGGTGCAGCAGTCCCGGAGCTTTGTTTGGGAGCTTCTTTCCTCCCTCACCGGAAAACCCAAAAAGCGCCGCAGATAACAAGCCATGAAAACCCCCCGGTTTTGCACCGCAAAACCGGGGGTCTTGATAGATTAAGGGCTCGTTGCAAAATAAAAGATTTGCAACGAGCCCTTTTTTCGCACCGCACCCCGTAGCTCCCTCCGGGAGGGAGCTGTCACGGCATAGCCGTGACTGAGGGAGCCAGCGGGGAGTTCGCTGACAATTTGCTTATAGGATGGTACTTGCTCATAACTGCCGATACGCTATGCCAATTTACGAGGCGCTTCCTCCAATCGGCATAGGAAAAGGGATGGCTCTGAGAGGTACTATCTCCGGCAATCAGATTGGCTTTGCGCCCGCTGGCTCCCTCCGTCTTGGGGCTGCGCCCCAAGCCACCTCCCTCCCGGAGGGAGGTATATACGCCAACCTTTTCCATAATAACGACACCAAAAAATAAAAAATCAGAGCCTGTTGCAAAACACTTACCTTGCAACAGGCTCCTCTGCTTAACCGAAAAACTCTTTCAGATTGTCGAAGAACTTTTTCCGCTTGGGGCTGCTTTTCCCGTCCATGGACTCCTCCAGCTGCCGCAGCAGGTCCTTCTGCTCCCGGCTGAGGCGGGTGGGGGTCTCCACCGTCACCACGAAGCGGTGGTCGCCTCTTCTTCTGGGATTGTTCACCTGGGGGATGCCCTTGCCGGGGATTACGAACTGCCGTCCGGTCTGGGTGCCCTCCGGGATGGTGAAGGTGGTCTTGCCGTCCAGGGTGGGCACCTGGATTTCTGCACCCAGGGCTGCCTGGGTGAAGGTGATGGGCACCTCGCAGTACACATCCATGCCGTCCCGCCGGAAAATGGGGTGGCGCTTGATGGTGATTTCCACCAGCACATCCCCGTTGGGGCCGCCGTTGCTGCCCACGCAGCCTTCTCCCGCTACCCGGATGGCCTGGCCCTGGTCGATACCGGCAGGGACCTTGACTTTGATCTTCTGGTTCCGGCGCACCTTCCCCTTGCCCCGGCAGGTGGTGCAGGGGTTCTTGATGATCTTGCCCTTGCCGCCGCAGGTGGGACAGGTGGCAGTGGACTGGACCGCCATGCCCATGAAGTTCTGGGTGGTGCGCACCTGACCGGAGCCGTGGCAGTTGACACAGGTCTCCACCACACCGTCGGCAGAGCCGGTGCCCTTACAGGCGGCGCAGTTTTCGATTCTCTGGACGGTAATCTCCTTCTCCACGCCGAAGGCCGCTTCCTCAAAGGTCAGGTCCAGCCGGGCGCCTACATTTTCGCCCCGGCGGGGTGCGGTCTGGGCATTGGCCCGGCTTCTGCCGCCGCCGAAAAATTCTCCGAAAATATCCCCGAAGTCCCCGAAGCCCCCAAATCCGCCGAAGCCGCCGCCAAAGCCGCTTCCGCCGCCGGCACCGCCGCCGTAGTTGGGGTCCACACCGGCGAAGCCGAACTGGTCGTACCGGGCCCGCTTGTCGCTGTCGGACAGCACCTCATAGGCCTCGCCAATCTCCTTGAACTTCTCCTCCGCCTGCTTATCCCCGGGGTTCCGGTCCGGGTGATACTTCATGGCGTTTTTCCGGTAGGCTTTTTTAATCTCCTCGGCGCTGGCATTTTTATCCACGCCCAGCACCTGATAATAGTCACGCTTTTCTTCCGCCATATGTTATACCTCACGCAATACGCTCAAAATGGGGGCGGCGTTGCTGCCGCCCCCAGGGGCTGATGTTTTATCAGTCTACGGTCTCGTAGTCCGCATCCACAACGCCGTCATCGCCGGCGCCGGGGTTGGGATTACCGCCCTCCTGCTGGGGAGCCGCATTCTTGTAGAGCTTCTCGGACACGGCGTAGAATGCCTTCTGAACCTCCTCGGTGGCTTCCTTGATGGCAGCCACATCGGTGCCCTTGTTCACTTCCTTCAGCTTGTCAACAGCTGCCTGGATGCTGGCCTTCTCCTCTGCGGAAATCTTGTCGCCCAGCTCGCCCAGGGTCTTTTCCGTCTGGTAAGCCACCTGGTCGGCAGCGTTGTGGGCGTCCACTTCTTCCTTCCGGGCCTTATCCTCGGCGGCATACTGCTCAGCTTCCCGGACAGCCTTGTCGATGTCCTCCTGGCTCAGGTTGGTGGAAGCGGTAATGGCAATCTGCTGCTCCTTGCCGGTACCCAGGTCCTTGGCGGATACCTTCACAATGCCGTTGGCATCGATGTCGAAGGTAACCTCAATCTGGGGCACGCCACGGGGAGCGGGGGCAATGCCGGTGAGCTGGAAGCGGCCCAGGGTCTTGTTGTAAGCGGCCATCTCCCGCTCGCCCTGGAGCACATGGACCTCAACGGAGGTCTGGCCGTCAGCGGCGGTGGAGAAGATCTGGCTCTTCCGGGTGGGGATGGTGGTGTTCCGGTCGATGAGACGTGTGAACACGCCGCCCATGGTCTCAATGCCCAGGGACAGAGGCGTCACGTCCAGCAGCACCACGTCCTTTACATCGCCGGTGAGCACGCCGCCCTGAATGGCAGCGCCCACAGCAACGCACTCGTCGGGGTTGATGCCCTTGAAGCCTTCCTTGCCGGTGATGCCCTTCACGGCCTCCTGCACGGCAGGGATACGGGTGGAGCCGCCTACCAGCAGCACCTTGTTCAGGTCGCTGGGCTTCAGGCCTGCATCGGACAGAGCCTGACGGACAGGCTTCATGGTCCGCTCCACCAGGTCGGCGGTCAGCTCATTGAACTTGGCGCGGCTGATGGTCACGTCCAGGTGCTTGGGGCCGGTAGCGTCGGCGGTGATATAGGGCAGGTTTACGGTGGTGGAGGTCATGCCGGACAGCTCAATCTTGGCCTTCTCAGCAGCCTCCTTCAGGCGCTGCATAGCCACCTTATCGCGGCTCAGGTCCACGCCCTCGGTCTTCTTGAACTCGGAGACCAGGTAGTCCATGATTCTCTGGTCGAAGTCGTCGCCGCCCAGATGGGTGTCACCGGCGGTAGCCAGCACTTCCACAATGCCGTCGCCGATTTCCAGGATGGACACGTCGAAGGTGCCGCCGCCCAGGTCGTACACCATGATCTTCTGCTCGCTCTCCTTGTCCAGGCCGTAGGCCAGGGCAGCGGCGGTGGGCTCGTTGATGATACGCTTCACATCCAGACCGGCAATCTTACCGGCGTCCTTGGTGGCCTGCCGCTGAGCGTCGGAGAAGTAAGCGGGGACGGTGATGACTGCCTCGGTAACAGGCTGGCCCAGGTAAGCCTCGGCGTCAGCCTTCAGCTTCTGCAGCACCATGGCGCTGATTTCCTGGGGGGTGTAGCCCTTGCCGTCGATGTCCACATGGTAGTTCTCGCCCATGTGACGCTTGATGGAAGACACAGTGCGCTCAGCGTTGGTCACAGCCTGACGCTTTGCCACCTGGCCCACCATACGCTCACCGGTCTTGGAGAATGCCACCACGGAAGGGGTGGTACGGCTGCCCTCGGCGTTGGCGATGACAACGGGTTCGCCGCCTTCCAGCACGGCGACACAGGAATTGGTGGTTCCCAAATCGATACCAATAATCTTGCTCATAATTTCGTTCCTCCTATATGAATGAAAAGTTTATACAAGTTTAGTTTGCCACCTGAACCATGGCGAATCGCACGATTTTGTCTCCCATGCGGAAGCCCTTCTGGAACACCTGGGTGATGGTGTTCTCCGGGGTGTCCTCCTGCTGGGTGTGCATCACGGCGTTGTGGAGGTTGGGATCAAAAGCATCTCCCGGCTCTCCGAAAATCTCCACCCCCAGCTCGGTAAAAATCTTCACCAGCTGGGTCATGGTCATTTCCACGCCCTTTTTGTAGGCTTCATCCTGAGTAGGCTGGTTCAGCGCCCGCTCCAGGTTATCGTATACAGGCAAAAGCTTTGCCACCGCATCGGCTTTGCCGTTGGAATAGGACTGCTCCTTTTCACGGGTGGTGCGCTTGCGGAAGTTATCGTAGTCCGCAGCCAGCCGCAGGTAGCTGTCGTGCTCGGCGTTGTACTTCTCCTCGAAGGGATTGACCTCTGCCGGAGCCTCCTCCTGGGCTTCCTGCGCCTCTACCTCCTGCTTCTCTTCCTGCACTTCCTGTTCTTCTTTCTTACATTTCTTAGCCACGCTTTACGCCTCCTGAGTTTCTGATTGGGGCTCCTGGCCCTGGGGCAGCTGGGACTGCTCCGGTTTTGCAAACATCTTGGAAAGGCTCTCGGCGAAGTAGCTCAGTCTTGCCGTCACCTTTGCATAGTCCATACGGGTGGGGCCGACCACACCGATCATACCCTGCATCCCGTCGCCAATGTCAAATTTCGTTACCACCACGCTGGTGTCCTTCAGCTCCTGGGCCACATTCTCCGGCCCTACCAGCACCTGGGTGCCGCGGGCGTTCTGCATCACCGCCGGGAGATTGGAAAGGGCTTCCTCATCCAGAGTGGTCAGCACCTTCTGGGCCTTGCCCACATCCTGGTACTCCGGCTGTTCCAGAAGCCTCAGCTGTCCCGCCACCGCCACGTTGGTGCCGGCCTGCTGGGACAGGGTGTGGGTGGTAAACTCCATCACAATGGGAACCAGACTGGAGGCGGCGCCGGCGGCGTTCATCACCCGCTGGAGAAGCTCCGGGGTGAAGGCCTCTGCCATAAGCCCTGTGAGGGTGGCGTTTAAGACCGCTCCCAGGATTTTCAAATCCCCCTCGGTCACATTTACCGGGAGCCTCACGAGTTTGTTCACCACCTGTTCGTTGGACAAAAGCAGCACCAGGATTATGCTTCCCTGGCCTGCCAGAATCACATCGAACCGCTGCACCGTGACCCCCTTTTGCCGGGATGCCACAGAAATGGCCGGAAGATCCGTAGCCTGGCTTACCAATTTTGCTACCTTTTCCATCATTTTATCCACATGCTGCATCTTTTCCTCGATGGCATTGTTGATGGAACGGGTCTCATCCATGCTCAGACGGTAGTCCGCCATCAGCTCATCCACATACAGCCGGTAACCGGCAGGGGAGGGAATCCGTCCTGCGCTGGTGTGGGGCTGCTCCAGATAGCCCATGGCGGTAAGCTCCGCCATTTCGTTGCGGATGGTTGCGGAGGAGTACTTCATATCCGGCAGCTCGGTCAGCGCCTTGGAGCCCACCGGCTCAGCGGTGCGGATATACAAATCCACCACAGACCGCAAGACCTTTTTCTTTCGCTCTGTCAGCTCCATATTCCTCCTCCTTTCATCTTTAGCACTCCTTATCCTTGAGTGCTAAGCACACTATACACCCAAGTGCCAAAAAAGTCAAGGGGTCTAATTTTGAATTTATTGTTGCCGCGGGCAGTGGCCGCTGACAATGCGCACCAAGCTGGTCTGTAATCGTTACTTCCCTGACCCGCCCGGTAACGTTACCGAGCAAAATGGGGAGCGAAAACATGGGCACTGTGCACGCATTGACAGCGGCGGCACGCCGCCCCGCCCGGTATCGGCGGCTTGTCCGCCGAACTTATTCACTATTCACTCTTCACTATTCACTAAAAACGCCCGGTAACGTTACCGGGTGGTAGTGGATGCGCAGACCAAAGCCCCCCTGGCCATTGTGGGGGTGGTTTGGCGATAGCCAAACCGGGGGGATTCCCCAGTGTGGCAGGTTTCCACATGGGTTTGTACTTTCAAGAAGTGCCTGCTGTAAATCCCTCAGTCACGGCTACGCCGTGCCAGCTCCCTTTCGCAAGGGAGCCTTTGGTTTTCCTTTCTATATTGGAAAAACTGCGGGAGAAGCCCCGGTTTTGGGGTCTCCCGCAGTTTGCTTTCTAATGGGTTTTGCCAATCAGTTCCCGGAAGATGGGAATACTCTTTTGAATCTTCTCATAGGGAACGCAGTAGCACAGCCGGCAGTAGCCGGGGCAGCCGAAGTCCTTTCCCGGGACGATGAGCAAATCCTTTTCCTTTGCCCGCTGGCTGAAGGCCTCACCGTCTCCTTCCGGGGCCTTCACGAACAGGTAAAAGGCGCCCTGGGGCTTTGCCACCTGATACCCGGCTGCCACCAGGGCCTCATAGAGGGTACGGCGGTTTTTGTCGTAGCTGTCCAAATCCGGAGGAATCTGGGTGCACCGGGCAATCACCTTCTGAAAAAGGGACGGGGCGCACACATGGCCGATAGACCGGGCAGCCCCTGCCACGGCGGCGTACAGTGCCGCTCCGTCTGTGGCCTTTTGGGGCACATAGATATAGCCAATCCGCTCTCCCGGCAAAGACAGGGACTTGGAGTAGGAATAGCAGATAATGGTATCCCGGTAAATGGCCGGGACAAAGGGCACCTCCGTCCCATCGTACACCAGCTCCCGGTAGGGCTCATCGGATACAATATAAATAGGATGTCCATATTCCCGGCTCTTTTCTTCCAGCAGCGCCCCCAGCTTTTGGAGGGTTTCCCGGGAATAGACCACGCCCGAGGGGTTATTGGGGGAGTTGACAATCACCGCCTGGGTGTTTTTCGTCACCAGAGCCTCCAGGGCTTCCATGTCAATCTGGAAATCCGGCTCCTGGGCAGGCACCACCCCGAATTCCAGCCCCGATTCCTCCACAAAGGGGGCGTACTCGGGAAAATAAGGGGCGATGGCCAGAATCTTTCCCCCCGGCACCGCCAGAGCCCGGAATACCGCAATCAGCTCCGGGGCGGCGCCGCAGCCCAGAAACAGCTCCTGGGGGGTTACGTCCCAGTCATAGCGCCGGTTCAGCTCCCGGGCGATGGCGTCTCTGGCTGCCATGTCTCCCCCTGCGGGGGTGTAGCCGTGAACCTCCACGGAAGGGGTCTGCCGAAGGATCTCCCGGATGGCCTCCTCCACCGCCTGGGGGGCCGGAATACTGGGGTTTCCCAGGGAAAAGTCCAGCACATTTTCCTCCCCTACCACAGCCGCCCGGCTTCTGCCGTACTCGAACAGTTCCCGGATGCAGGATCGGTTTGCCCCCAGGGCATAGGCTTTGGAATTAAACATAGGCTTCCTCCTTTTGGTACACCGGCGTCCCCGGTTCAAAGCCCTGGGGCCGGTACCGGACAGACCGGATTTTCTTTCCGTCACAGCCATACTTGGCCAGATATCCGAATATGTTTACATAAGAAATCAAATCATTCTTTTCCCGCTCCATGGCCTTCATCACCTCCACGGTAGCCAGCACATCGTCGATGGCCCGGTGGGAATTGACCACCTGCCCTTGCAGGCCGTAGCTTTCGATGGCGTTGCACAGCTTGTGGGGATAGCTCCGCCGATCCCGGTACACCGTCAGCAAATCCAGCTTATCCTTCCCCTGCAAGATTGCGGCGTCTCCGTCCCGCAGGAGCATATAGTACAGGAAAATCAAATCAAAGCCTGCATTGTAGGCAAGGAGCAGAGTGTTTCCCCCAATCATCTGGGCGATGTCCCGGCACACCCGGGTTTTGGGAACCCCCCGCTCCCGGATATCCTGGGGGGTGATGCCGGTGAGCTGCTGGATTTTTTCCGGGATGGTGACTCCGGGGCTGAGGGTGATGAGCCGGTCATAAGTCTCAATCACCTGGCACTGGCCCTGCCGCTGCTCCAGCACCACGGCGGAAAACTCAATAATCTCATCCCTGGCGCCGTCCAGGCCGGTGGTTTCCGTGTCAAAAATCACCAGCCGGTCATATTTGTCAAACAGCTGTCGGAAGCACCCCTCCCGGGCAAGCGCCAGGGCTCTTTGGAATTTGCTTTTCTCCTCCGGGACAAGGCCGTATTTGTCCGCCAATTCCCGGGCAAAGTTGTCCAGGCTCTCCCGGGAGCCGGATTTCAACTCCACCTCCGCCTCCAGAAGGGGAACCTCCTTGCCGCCCCCTGTCAGCACCCCTTTGTCCAGGGCCACTTCCAGCCGGGCGTCCTCATAGGCAATGGTGGTGGCCAGCCGCCGGAACCGGGCGCCGCACACCGGCACCAGGCCTTCCTCTGCCAGCTCTCCCAGCTCCCGGGGACACCCCAGACCCATCAGCAGCGCCACCCCCTGGCGGATGTCCATACAGGGGGTCTCCCACTCTCCCCTGCCTCCATCCAGCAGCCGGGATTTGCAGGTGCATACCGTTTTTCCGTTTTCCCGCCGCAGCCGCAGGGTCAGCTTTTTCCGGGACAGGCTGCCGGAGGGGGTATCGAAATAGGTGGTCTCCATGGCAATTTCCTCCCCGGGAAATGCCGCCTGTAAGGTTTCCATTTCTTCCGGTGTCACCCGGAATTTCCATTCGTATTCCGCAGCCATAATCGCCCTCCTTGTTTTTTCCCCATTATACACCGGCCCCGGGGATTGTGCAAGAGAGCTCCCCCCTTCCGACAGGAAATTCCCTGGGGCTTTGATAGAATAACCCCATGGAATTTTACGAAAGAACGGTGATGGCGCAATGGAAACTCTCCAATCCTATGTGAGCCAGGGCGGAAAAACCCTGAAAAAATGGCTTGCTGAACCCAAAGTGCTGGCAGGTCTGGGGCTGCTGGGGGCGGCTCTGGGGGGCTTTTGCCTCAGTGCCGCCTCCCTGGCAGGCTATGCCCAGCCCTTTGCCGTGGCCCTGGTGCTGGTGCTCTCCGGCTGGCAGGCGCTGGCGGCGGCTATTGGCAGCTACATAGGCTATTTTCTTTTCTGGGGCAATTACGGGCGGCTGTGCCTGGGCTGGAGTCTGGCGGCCCTGTCCATGGCCCTGGCCTTTGGGGGAACGGTGCTGGCGCGGCAGGCCCCCCTCCTGATGCCTGCCCTGGGCAGCCTGATTGTGGCCTCCATCGGCACCCTGGGGCAGGCCATCTGGCAGATTCCCGGGCCGCCGGTGCCCATGTACCTGCTCCAGGTACTGCTGGCGGGGGGCTGCACCTGTATTTTCGGCCTGGTGCGGGAAAAGCGCACCCCCATTGCCATGTGGCTTGCCTGGGGGGTGGCGGTACTGGCTCTGGCCCAGATTATGCCCATTCCCTATCTGGGGCTGGGGTATGTGGCCGCCGGAGCCCTGATGGTAGCAGGGGCCTTTCCCGGGGCGGCCCTGGCTGGTCTTGCCCTGGACCTGGCCCGGGTCACCCCGGTGCCCATGACCGCCGTCCTTACCGCCGGGTATGTGGTGCGGTTTCTTCCCATAAAGCAGGGACTGTTTTTGCTGCCGGGGCTTATGTATGTGCTGCTTATGAGCCTGTGGGGACAGGTGGACTTCTACCCCCTGCCGGGACTGGTACTGGGAGGAATTCTTGGGAGGTTCCTGCCCATGGTCACCGCCGTTCCCCACCGCCGGGGAGAAACCGGGGTGCTTCAGGTGCGGCTGGAGATGGTCTGCGGGGTACTGGCACAGACGGAGCAGCTCCTCAGTCAGGCAGAGGACACCCCAATAGACCGGGAGGCTCTGGTGGCCAGGGCGGCAGAAGCCGCCTGCCGGGGCTGCCCCTGCGGCCGCTCCTGCCGGGACAGCAAGCGCATTGCCCAGCTGCCTCCTGTCCTTCTCCAAAAGCCCCTTCTCTCCTCCCAGGAGCTGCCGGTGGTCTGCCGGAAAAGCGGCCGGTTTCTGGCGGAGCTGCGCCGGAGCCAAGGGCAGCTGCGCTCCATCTGCGCCGACCGGGAGCGGCAGCGGGAGTACCGGGGAGCGGTCATGCAGCAGTACCGGTTTTTGGAGGGGTATTTGCAGGAGCTGTCCGACACCCTGGGGCGGCGGCGGGAGGTAACCCCCAGCCTGTTCCGCCCGGTGATTTCTTTCTACGGCAACCGCCCCCAGGGGGAAAACGGGGACTACTGCCAGGAGTTTCCCGGCATTGAGGACACCTACTATGTGCTTTTGTGCGATGGCATGGGCACCGGAGCCGGGGCGGTGGGGGACGGCCGCACCGCCGGGAGTATGCTCAAAAAGCTCCTTTCTTCCGGGTATCCCGCAGAATACGCCCTCAGGAGCCTCAATAGCCTCCTGGTGCTCACAGACCGTCCAGGGGCGGTGACCATCGACCTTGTGCAGCTGCACCTGAACACCGGCAAGGGCACCTTGTATAAGTGGGGAGCGGTGCCCTCCTATGTGGTTGGCTCCCTGGGGGTGCGGAAGGTAGGCTCCGCCACACCCCCTCCCGGCCTTTCCGTGACGGAGATTCAGGAGAGCCGGGAGGAAGTGAGCCTCCGCCGGGGAGAGTCTTTGGTGCTGGTGAGCGACGGAATCCCGGAGGAGGATGCTCAGCAGTGCTGCGCCCGGGGCCAGAGCCTCACACCCCCGGAGCTTGCCACCCAGCTGATTTCCCGTGGCGAACAATCCGGCCCCGACGACGCCACTGTGGTGATTGTCCGCCTGGAAAACCGATAAGCCCAAAAAGTGAAATCAAAGGCTTCGCCTTTGGTGAAATGGAAAGCCTCCGGCTTTCCGTGAAATGAAATCCACCCACCGCCTCAGCGATTTCACCCGGGCGCAAGCCCGGATTTCACACCGGGAAGCGGTATTTCACCCACCCGCAGGGTGGATTTCACTACAAAAATCCCCCGGAAGGAATTTCCTTCCGGGGGATTGGTCTTTCCGTGGGCCAGAAAAACCCGGGTTATGGAATTACTTTGCCAGCTTCTTGAACTCCTCGAACACGAACTGAACCTTGGGTCCAATGATGACCTGCACGGAGTTCTTGCCCGGGCGGATCACGCCGGAGGCGCCGGAGGACTTGATCTTAGCCTCGTTTACCAGCAGACGGTCCTTGACTTCCAGACGCAGGCGGGTGATGCAGTGGTCCATGGAGGCAATGTTGTCCTTGCCGCCCAGGCCTTCCAGAATCACCTGAGCCATAGCGGTGTAGTCGTTGTTAGCCAGCTCAATCTTAGCCTCTTCCTCGTTGTCGTCCTCACGGCCGGGGGTCTTCAGGTTGAAGGTCTTGATGGCGAACAGGAACACCAGGAAGAACACCACGAAGGCAGCGATGCCCATGGGGATGATCACCCAGGTGTTAGCAGCTGCGGGCAGGGAAGCGGAGAACAGCAGGTCGGTAGCACCGGCGGAGAAGCTGAAGCCAGCCCGGAAGCCCAGAGCCACGGTCACAGCGGCGAAGATGCCGTACAGCAGGGAGTACACCACGTACAGGGGGAATGCCAGGAACATGAAAGCGAACTCGAAGGGCTCGGTAACGCCGCACAGGAAAGCGGACAGAGCGGCAGCGCCTACGATGCCGATGGTAGCCTTCTTCTTGTTGCTCTTGGCGGTCAGAACCATAGCCAGAGCGGCGCCGGGGATACCGAACATCATGCAGGGGAAGAAGCCAGCCATGTAGGAGCCGACGGACCAGTCGATGACGGTGCCGTTAGCCATGGTGCCGCCCTCAGTCAGGCCAGCCCAGTAAGCGGTCAGGTCGCCCATGCCGATGGTGTCGAACCAGAACACGTTGTTCAGAGCGTGATGCAGGCCGAAGGGGATCAGCAGACGGTTCAGGAAAGCGTACAGGCCAACACCCACAACGTCCAGGCTCTTGATGAAGTTGCCCACAGCCACCAGAGCGGAGAAGATGATGGGCCATACAAACAGCAGAACCACGGAAACAACGATGGAAACAACGCCGGTCACGATGGCGACGGAGCGCTTGCCGGAGAAGAAGGCCAGGAAGTCAGGCAGCTTGGTGCCCTTGAACTTGTTGTAGCACAGAGCGCCGATGACACCGGACAGGATGCCGATGAAGGGGTTGGCAATCTTGGAGAAAGCCACCTCGTTGGTGCTCTTGGGCTCGCACATAGAGGGAACAACAGCGGACACAGTGCCGGTGGACAGCAGGTTGGTGATCATCAGCCATGCGACCAGGCCAGCCAGAGCGCCGGTGCCGTTTTCCTCGTCGGAAAGGCCAACTGCAACGCCTATGGCAAACAGGATAGCCATGTTGTCGATCAGGGCACCGCCGGCCTTGATCAGGAAGAAGCCGATGGAGTATGCAACACCGGAGGTGGCATAGCCCAGGCTCTCAGCAACGCCAGCGCCCATCATGTAGGCGGGGCAGAGCAGATAGCCGATACCCATCAGAATGCCGCAGATGGGCAGGACAGCGACGGGAAGCATTAAAGCTTTACCCAATTTCTGTAAATTCTTCATTTTTTTCCTCCTATATTATGAAAAAGAAAACACTTGGGAACCTTGGCCTCCGGCAGCCGGGGCGGAAGGGCTGCTGCCCGCCTGCCCCAGCCGGGGAGGAAAGATTCCTATATCTTGCCGTCGGCCCACAACGGCAGGGGGACAAAGTTACAGGTTTTCCTTCAGGAAAGCCTGAAGCCCGGCAGCGGCAGCCTCCTCGTCGGGACCCTCACAGGTGACGGTCAGCTCCATGCCCTGCTTGGCAGCCAGGCGCATCACAGCCATGATCCGCTTGGCATCGGCCTTGCCGGTGGGAGCGGTGACGGTGACGGTGCTCTGGTAAGCGGCAGCGGCCTTTACCAGAAGACCTGCCGGTCTTGCATGCAGACCCAGGGGGTCAGCAATCACATGGGTAAATTCCTTCATTGTTTACACCTCACTTTCGCACACCAGCTTCCGGGTTTCCAGAATCCGTCCAGGAGCCATGGAAAGCTCGGTGTAGCCCATTTTGATAAAGGTTTCAGTCAGCTTGGGGTCGGCGCCCAGCTCGCCGCAGATACCGGCCCAGATGCCGGCGGCCTTGGCGCACTTGGCGATATGGCCCAGCAAGGACATAACCGCAGGATGATAGGGGTCATAGAATTTCCCCAGATTGGCGTTCTGACGGTCCACCGCCAGGGTGTATTGGGTCAGATCGTTGGTGCCTACGCTGAAGAAGTCAGCTTCCAGAGCCAGCTGCTCTGCCAGCACCGCAGCGGCGGGGGTCTCCACCATGACGCCGATGGGAACCTCCCCCACAGGATGGCCTTCTGCAATCAGCTCCCGGCGGATGTCCATGCACAGGGCCTTGGCCTGCCGCAGCTCCCAGGGGGAAGCCACCATGGGGAACATCATGCTCAGAGAGCCGTAGGCGGAAGCCCGGTAAATGGCCCGCAGCTGAGGACGGAAAATGTCCTCCCGGGTCAGGCAGATCCGCAGACCCCGCAGACCCAGGGCAGGATTCTCTTCCTTGTCCAGGCCCAGGTAGTCCGCCTGCTTGTCGGCGCCGATGTCCAGGGTACGGATGACCACCGGACGGCCCTGCATAATCTCCGCCACCTTCCGGTAGGCGGTAAACAGCTCTTCTTCCGTGGGCAGGCTGTCCCGGCCCAGGTAGAGGAACTCGCTGCGCATCAGACCCACGCCCTCGGCGTCGCCCTTCATGGCCAACTCCGCATCCTCGGGGCTGCCGATGTTGGCGCACAGGAGAATCTGCTTGCCGGACTTGGTCACGCTCTTTCTGCCCCGGTAGGCCTCCAGAGCGGCACGGCCGGCAGCGGCCTCCTCCTTCTTCTTCTGAAGCATGGCGGTGGTTTCCGCATCCGGGTCAATATACCAGTTGCCGGTGAAGCCGTCCACCGCAACGATATGGGCGTTCTGGGCGTCCTCCAGAGAGATATTGGCCTGCACCAGGGAGGGGATGTTCAGCGTCCGGGCCAGAATGGCGGTGTGGCTGCTGGAAGAACCCTGCCGGGTGATGAAGGCCAGAATCCGCTCTCTGGGGAGCTGAATGGTCTCGCTGGGAGCCAGGTCCTCTGCAATCAGGAGGAACTCGCCCTCCGGCAGACGGAAGCCGTCGGCGCCGCAGAGGATGTCCGCAACACGCTGGGAAACGTCCCGGATGTCTGCGGCTCTTGCCTGCATATAGGCGTCATCCAGACCGGCGAACACCTGGGCAATCCCCTCGCCGCACTCGGAAGCGGCGGTGGCTGCGGGGGTGCCGGCGGCGATTTCCGCTGCCACAGCCTCCAGATAGTCCAGGTCCTCCAGCATGAGCATCTGCACTTCCACAATGGCGGCCTTCTCCGCACCCAGCTCCTTCACCGCCTTTTCATACAGGGCAGACAGCTGCGCCTTGGCGGTGGCACAAGCCTCATTAAACTTTTCCTGTTCCTGCTTGGGGTCGCCGCTGGACACCGCAGCCTGACGCTGTGCCTTGCGGTAGACCACACCATTGCCGATGGCAACACCGGGGAACACCGGCAAACCGGAACCTTGTATCATAATGGTATGCTCCTTTCGAAAAACTTTTACTTGGAGAGAGTAATTACCTCATCGCCAGTCTTCACAGTTTTCCCCACATGGGGCTGAAAAACCGTGTAATCTCCGCTGTTGCACACAATCACCGGGGTGATGATGTCGTAACCCTCGGCCTTAATGGCCTCCGGGTCGAACTCCATAAGCAAATCGCCCTTTTTCACCTTGTCGCCGTTCTTGGCATGGACGTGGTAGTGCTTGCCCTTCAGGTTCACCGTGTCCAGACCCACATGGATGAGGATTTCTGCGCCGAAATCCGCCACCAGGCTCACAGCGTGACCGGTGTCGAACATCATGTCCACAGTGCCGTCGCAGGGAGCTACCACCCGGCCCTCAGAGGGCTTGATGGCGATACCCTTGCCCAGAATCTCCTGACCGAAGGTGGGGTCGCTGACCTGCTGAATCTCCACGGCCTCGCCGGCCACCGGTGCGCAGATGGTGTCTGCGGCCTTTCCAAAAAGCTTGCTGAAAATACCCATTGTTGTTCCTTCCTTTTCTTAGCTTATGCACGCCCGGCGGATGCAAATGGCCAGATGTGCTTGTTCTTCCCTGGGAATCTGCCGCCCGGATTGGCGGGACAGGTATCCTGCGGTGGCTTCTGCACAGGCATAAGCCTCGGGATACAGCTTTTTCACCACGTCCTCCAGCTCCGAGGAGCCCCAGCCGCTGGGGGTCTGGGAAAAGGCCTGCATGGCGATGAATTTCAAATCCACAATCAGCTGGTTATAATAAAGGTGGTTCTTGTTGAGGCACAGCCCCGGCCAGCCTTCAATAATGTCAATCATGGGCTGCAGCACCTGCACCACGTGCATGGTGGTGTTGATGGAGCTGTTGTACTGGGCGTTTACCAGGTGCATGGCGATGCTGGCGGCCTCGTCCTCCGGCAGCTGCACACCCTCCTGGGCGGCAATCTGCTCCAGGGCGTACTGCCCCACCGCAAACTCACCGGGATAGAACACCCGCATCTCCGTCACCAGAGCATTGTGCAGCTGGATACCCCGGTGCACCCGCTCCAGGGCGAAATTCACATGGTCCGTAAGGGTCAGGTAAATGGACTCACTGAGCTGGCGGCCCAGCACGTGATCCGCATGGTCGATGATCCTGGTGCAAAGCTCCAGAAGGCGCACGGGAAGCTGGCTCAGCACGTCCTTGAAGCGGCTGAACTCCTCATCGCTTTCCATGCGAAAGACCTTTTCCGCATCCTCCGGGCGCAGAACGTCCCCCGCCCTGGAGCGGAAGCCCAGACCCTTGCCCATGGCAATCAGCTCACGGCCGCTGTCGTCCACGCAGCTGACCACATTATTGTTAATCGCCTTCAGAACCCGCAAAACTGCTGTCCCCCTATAACAAAAAAGACCAAATCCTACAAAACCGCATACCTTCTGCGCACACTTGTAGAACTTGGTTTTGCCTGCTTTACCAGTAACAATCCATTGCTGTCCTTTATTTACAGTTATAGTCTACAGAAGATTTTACAATTTGTCAACAATTTTTGCCTGCCTGCCGGAATCTTTGGAACATCTCATAGCATTCCCTGTATATTTTTGTGCAATATGTTAAGCATCTATCCGCAGCTTTTCCCAACTTCCCGGAAATAGCCATTGCCCGGGGGAATAATGTGTGGTATACTACGGACAAAGGAGGGCTTTTTTATGCCACGGATTTTAAGCGCATTCAGCTCCCAGCTCACCGCCATGGGGCCCCGGGAACTGCTCTCGTCCATTGCCGCCTCGGAAGGGCGCACCATTCTCTGCGAAACCATCGGCTCCGTCATGCCCATGCTCATGGATGTGACCAACGCCGAGTTTGCCGCCGCCATGGGGGCAGACATTCTCCTTCTGAATATGTTTGATGTAAATAAGCCTCTGATTCAGGGGCTTCCCCCGGTCCCGCCGGAAGACACCGTCCGGGAGCTTAAGCGCCTCACAGGCCGGCCCATCGGCATCAACTTAGAGCCGGTGGAGGAGCTTCCCAAAGAGGAAGATAAGATGTGGGCCATGACCCCCGGTCGGATTGCCACCCTGGAAAACGCCCGGAAAGCGGCGGACATGGGTGTGAACATGATTCTTCTCACCGGCAACCCCGGCACCGGGGTGTCCAACGCCGCCATCGTCCGAACCCTGGAGCTTTATAAGAAGGAGCTGGGGGACCGGCTGGTGCTGGCCGCCGGGAAAATGCACGCCTCCGGCGTTCTCTCCGAGGGGGGCGAGCATATCATCACCCGGGAGGATATGGAAAGCTTTGCAAAGGCCGGTGCGGACATCATTCTTCTCCCCGCCCCCGGCACCGTCCCGGGCATTACCATGGAGTATATCAGGGGTCTGGTGGAGTACGCCCACAGCCTGGGTTGCCTGACCATCACCGCCATCGGCACCTCTCAGGAGGGAGCGGACACCGCCACCATCCGGCAGATTGCCCTCATGTGCAAGCAGACCGGCACGGATATGCACCATCTGGGAGACACGGGCTACTGCGGTATGGCCCTGCCGGAGAATATTCAGAGCTACAGCATTGCTGTGCGGGGCATCCGCCACACCTATCACCGGATGGCCGCCTCCATTAACCGATAAGAAGAAAGGTTGGATAAAAGATTATGGAACAGCTGATGGATGCAATCGTCAAGCCCGCCGCCGGCCCGGGACTTACGCTGCGGAAGGTGCCGGTACCGGTTCCCGGCCCCGGCGAGGTGCTGATCAAGGTACACAAAACCGCCATCTGCGGCACAGATGTGCACATCTATAACTGGGACCCCTGGGCCCAGGTACATATCAAGCCCCCCATGACCATCGGCCATGAGTATGTGGGCGAGGTAGCCGCCCTGGGTGCCGGCGTCACCGGTCTTTCCATCGGGCAGCGGGTCTCCGGTGAGGGTCACATCACCTGCCACCGGTGCCGCAACTGCCACAACGGCGACATTCAGTGGTGCAAGGACACCCTGAGCGTAGGCGTGGACCGGGACGGTGCCTTTGCCCAGTATGTGTGCATCCCCCAGTCCAATGTGATTATCATTGATGAAAGCCTGCCGGAGGATGTGGTGGCCTTCTTCGATGCCTTCGGCAACGCCACCCACACCGCCCTCATGTTCCCCCTCATCGGCGAGGACGTGCTCATCACCGGCGCCGGCCCCATCGGCATCATCGCCGCCGGTATCTGCAAGTTTGCCGGTGCCCGCCGGGTCATTATCACCGACGTGAACGACTACCGGCTGGAGCTGGCCCGGAAGATGGGGGTGGATGCCGCCGTGAACACCGCCCGGGAGGATTTGCCCCAGATTATGAAGGACCAGGGCCTCACGGAAGGCTTCGACGTGGGTCTGGAAATGTCCGGCAACGGAAGGGCTTTGCAGCAGCTCATCGGCTCCATGCGCAACGGCGGCAAGGTGTCCCTCCTGGGCATCAGCAACAAGCCGGTGGAGCTGGACATGAACACCATCATCACCAAGGGTCTGACCCTCCAGGGCATTTACGGCCGGAAGATGGACAACTGGCACCAGATGAGCTATATGGTGCAAGGCGGCCTGGACGTGACCCCGGTGATTACCCATCGGTTCCATTACACGGACTTTGAAAAGGGCTTCCAGGCCATGCTCAGCGGCAATTCCGGCAAGGTGGTTCTGGACTGGACGAAATAAGGAGGAAAACATCATGAAATCTGCACTGAAAGCTTTTCAGCAGGAATTGGACGCCATCCGGGAGGCCGGCACCTGGCGGGAGGAGCGAATCATCACCACTCCCCAGAGCGCCCGGATTGACACCACCGCCAAGAAGGCCGTGGTAAACCTGTGCGCCAACAACTATCTGGGTCTTTCCAATAACCCGGAGCTGATTGCCGCCGCCAAGGACAGCTATGACAAGTGGGGCTTCGGCCTCTCCTCCGTCCGGTTTATCTGCGGCACCCAGTCCATCCACAAGGAGCTGGAAAAGAAAATCGCCGCCTTCTCCGGCATGGAGGATGCCATTTTGTACTCCTCCTGCTTTGATGCCAACGGCGGTCTGTTCGAGACCCTTTTGGGGCCGGAGGACGCGGTCATCTCTGACGAGCTGAACCACGCCTCCATCATTGACGGTGTGCGGCTGTGCAAGGCCAAGCGGTACCGCTACAAGAACAACAATATGGAAGATCTCCGCCGCTGCCTGGAGGACGCCCGGGCTTCCGGCTGCCAGAAGCTGCTGATTGCCACCGACGGCGTATTCTCCATGGACGGCTACATCGCAAACCTTCCCGGCATCTGCGACCTGGCAGAGGCGTTTGACGCCCTGGTGATGGTGGACGACAGCCACTCCGTGGGCTTTATGGGCAAGCACGGACGGGGCACCGCCGAGCATTGGGGCTGCATGGACCGGATTGACATTGTCACCGGCACCTTCGGCAAGGCTCTGGGGGGCGCTTCCGGCGGCTACACCGCTGCCCGCCAGCCCATTGTAGACCTGCTGCGGCAGAAGAGCCGCCCCTACCTGTTCTCCAACACCCTGGCTCCCGCCATCTGCGCCGCCACCATCCGCACCATTGAGCTTTTGGAAGAAAGCACCGCCCTGCGGGACAAGGTGCATGAGAACGCCCGGTACTTTAGAGCCGGCATGGAGAAGCTGGGCTTTGACCTGCTCCCCGGCGAGCACCCCATTGTGCCGGTAATGCTCTACGACCCCAAGGTGGCCCACGAGTTTGCCCGGCGGATGCTTCAGAAGGGCGTGTATGTGGTAGCCTTCTGCTACCCGGTGGTGCCCAAGGGCAAGGACCGCATCCGCACCCAGATGTCCGCCGCCCTCACCAAAGAGGACCTGGACTTCGCCATCGCCTGCTTCGGAGAAGTAAAGAAGGAAATGGGTCTCTAATTATGAGTAAATCGCCCCTGCCGAATGGCAGGGGCGATTTTTTAGCTTTGGGTCAAATATTCTTCGGCGTAGTGGCAGGCAACAGCGCCATCGGCTACGGCGGTGACCACCTGGCGCAGAGCCTTGGTGCGGACGTCACCCACGGCGAATACCCCGGGGATGGGGGTGCGGGTGGTTTCGTCTGCTTGAATGTAGCCGGCTTCGTCCAGGGGAAGCTTTCCTTTTACCAGCTCCGTTGCCGGGTCTCTTCCGATGCTGACGAACACGCCGTCGCAGGAGAGGGTGCGCTTCTCCCCGGTCTTGGTGTCCTTCAGCACCACACCGGTGACAAAGTCCTCATGGAGCACCTGCTCCACCGTGCTGTTCCAGGCAAATTCCACATTTTTCGTCTCCATGAGAGGCTGGTGGTAAATTTTGGTAGCCCGGAGGGTATCCCGGCGGTGAACCAGAATCACCTTTTTGCAAATCCGGGACAGATACAATGCATCTGCCGCAGCGGAGTTGCCGCCGCCTACCACCACCACGGTTTTGTCCCGGTAGAACATGCCGTCGCAGTGGGCGCAGTAGCCCAGGCCTCTGCCGATGAGCTCCTGCTCCTCCGCCACTCCCAAAGGTCTGGGGTTGGCGCCGGTGGCGATGACCACCGTCCGGCCTTCATAGTCCCCTTCCTGGGTGTGGACCGTCTTGACGCTCCCCTCCAGTTCCAGACCTGTCACCTGGGTGTACCGGGTCTGTACCCCGAACCGGGCGGCACCCTGCTCCATCTGCTGGCCCAGGGTAAAGCCGTCCACCCCCTCCGGGAAACCGGGGTAGTTGTCAATCTGGGAGGTGAGGGTCATCTGTCCTCCCGCTGCCATCTTTTCCAGCACCAGAACAGAAAGACCTGCCCGGGCTCCATACAAAGCGGCCGTATACCCGCCGGGGCCGCCGCCGACAATCAACATATCATAAATCATGGTATCATAACCCCTTTCCTCCATAGTATAACCGGAAAATTTTTCTTTTTATGTGACAAAATCACCTTTTTTCCCGGATGAACATAGGGGTCATCATGGGCTTTTGGAAAAAGTCCTGGAAATGGGCACATTTGATGAGAAAGGCATAGAAAATGGGGTAGCCGCTGCCGTACAGGGTCTCGGCGTTGCCCATGCCCTTGGCAAGAATCACATCCGCAGCGTCCATGGCTTCCTTGGCCTCTTTGGACAGGAGGCTCAGCTCCGTACCCCCTACGGTGTTGCCGTTGTCAATCACCGGGAAGGGGATTCCCACAACCTTTGCATCCTCCCGGGTGGCATCGTTGTGAGCCGGCCCCCCCCGGACGCAGAAGGTGATTTCCAGCTGGGGATACTTTTTGTGAATCTGCTCTGCCAGCAGCCGGTCAAAGACCACTTCCCCGGCGTTGTCCGTCAGGTACAAAAGCTTCTTCCCCGTAGAAAGCTCCCGGCAAAATGCCTCATAGCAGTCCATGTCCAGCTCCATATCCAGAGCCCCCAGGAGCATTTTTTCCAGCTCCTCAAAGCTGACCTTTCCCTGCAGGGCGGCAAAATCCAGATAATTTCCCAGAATGGAAAATTGCAGCGCCGCCAGAACCGGGTCGGCAGCCCCTTCCACCAGGGGCTGAATCTGGGGCAGCCGCTCCAGCACGAACCGATTGGAGTCGATTTTCTCCTGACGGTACCGGTCGTCCTCCAGATGGTAGTATTTTTTCAGCAGGGCGTTGGCCTGCACTCCCAGATAGGGAGAGCTGGCGCCCTTGGGGGCCTGGGCATAAAAGGTCAGCAGCTCCCGGGCAAATTCCATCGCCGTTTCCTCGTCTCCCAGCTGCCGTGCCTTTTCCAGGCTCCGGTTCAGGTTGCATTGCAGACACAGGGTGTTCAGTTCGATTGCCAAAGTTATCCCTCCAGATGCCGCCGGATTCTGCCTTCAATCAGCTCCAGAGCCACTAAGTTTTTGCCGCCCTCCGGCACAACCAGGTCGGCATACTTCTTGGTAGGCTCCACATATTTTTCGTGCATGGGCTTCACCGTCTGCTGGTACTGGGTCAGCACCGACTCCAGACTCCGGCCCCGCTTGTTCACGTCCCGCTTGATTCTCCGGCACAGCCGCACATCCGCATCGGCGTCCACGAAAATCTTGATGTCCATCAGCTGGCGCAAAGGCTCCGACTCAAAAATCAGAATCCCCTCCACAATAATCACCCGCTCCGGCACAATGCGGATGGTGTCGTTGCTCCGGTTGTGGACGGTGAAGTCGTACACCGGGCAGTCAATGGCCTGGCCGTGGCGCAGCTGGTCCAGCTGGTAAATCATCAGGCTGGTGTCAAAGGCCCCGGGCTCGTCATAGTTCAGCTTGCACCGCTCCTCGTAGGTCAGCTCATCGTGGCGCTTGTAGTAGTTGTCGTGGCTGAGAACGGTGATTACATCCCCGAATTTATCAATGAGGTTTTTCATCAGGGTGGTTTTGCCGCTGCCGCTGCCTCCGGCAATGCCGATTACCAGAATATCTCCCATGTTTTCTCCTCCTTATTTGTTCAGCAGCTCCATGGCCCGGCAATAAATCTCCGGGGTTCCCAGGCTGTTTTCCATTTGTATATCTCCGTCTCCCTCGGTGGACAGAAGATCAGCCGCCTCCAGCCGGTGAAGGGTCTGGCGGGCGGTGCCCGCTCCCCCGTCCAGCAGCTGGGTTCTCTCCCCTAAAATTCCGGCGATGACACCCCGGGCAAAGGGATAGTGGGTGCAGCCCAGCACCAGGGCATCCAGCTTCCCTACATAAGGAGCCAGAATCCCCCGAAGGAGGGCTTCACACGCCGGGCTTTCTCCCTTTCCTGCCTCCACCAGCTCCACAAGACCGGGGGCAGAGATGGCGTGCAGGCCCAGAGCCGGGTACAGCTGCGCCAAATGGAGGAACTTCTCCTCATGGAGGGTCACCTCCGTGGCCATGACCCCCACCTGCCCGGTGGGGAACCGGTCTGCCGCCACCTTCAGGGCGGGCTCAATGCCCACGATAATCTCCTCCGGGTGCTGCTCCCGCAGAATGTCAATGGCAGCGGCGGTGGCGGTATTGCAGGCCACCACCAGAGCCTTCACTCCCCGGGAAAAGAGCAGCTCCGCCGCATCCAGAGTCAGCTGCCGCACCGCTTCCACAGGCTTTTGCCCGTAGGGGGCGTTGGCAGAGTCTCCGAAGTACAAAAACCGCTCCTGGGGCATGGCCTTCACCAGCTCCCGCAGAACGCTGATGCCTCCCAGCCCGGAATCGAACACGCCGATATAGTCTTTCTTGCTGTGCATAGCTTCACCAGCTTCTTTCTTACTTGGAGCCATTGTACCAGAAAAACCCCGCCGATGCAAACAAAAATTCCCGGTTGTTACGGATGCAGCAAGTTGAACGCCACTCCCAGAAGGCACAGCACCACAATGGGCCAGAAGGTTCCGGAAGGATTGAGAAAAACACCCTCCCGGGCAGCCTTTTTCGCCCGGTAGTACCAGCGAAAATACGCAGCAATGCTGCCGAGATACATGAGGCCCAGGATAACCCTGTTTACCACCCACGCAGAATCCAGCCCTGGAATCTCGACCCCCTGGACAGCCGCCATGGCAAGGAGGTTACTGTAGCGTTTCAGCTGCCGATAAATTCCCAGAACAAAGGATGAAATCGCAAAAAGCCAGTAAGGTACCAGCCAGCACATGGCAGTGGTGTGAATCCGGTCAACCTCCAAAGCCGGCTCCGTCTCCAGGGGCACAGGGTCGGGCCGTTGGTTGTAAAAGACCTGCATCCCCCAATCGGCGCAGGCAAACTCCCACCCGTCATGGCGGCACATTTCATAAAAGGCATTCTGCTTCTCCATGGCTTCGGCATTCTCCGCATCGGCGGTAGGGCTGTAATACAGGGCAAACTTCAGCTTCTGGGGAGAAATCCGCCGGTAGGTCCACATGAGACCCCCCATTTTTTCCAACAGCCAGCCTTTTTCTGCCATTTTCTCCAGATGGCGGCAGATTCCATCCCGGTTAAGAAAATCGTGGAGTTCCAATCTCATTTTCTTGTCTGACATGAGGTTTCCTCCTTTCCAGTACACAGACCTATGCTCCCGATTTTTCCTACAAGGGAAGCTCTGAATAAATAGGCAAGAGCTGGTAGCGAGAGATTTTTCGTCAGACAAAAGAATGGAAAACGGCGGAATACTGTATGTATTTCCCGTTTTTCATTCTGCATGGATGGCGAAAAAGATCCGCTATCCAGCCGCAGACGATTTATTCAGAGTTTCCC